>NZ_JBICCO010000064.1:0-40810 GCF_043119405.1 Achromobacter sp. 413638 | reverse complement strand
GTCGGTGCGCCGGACGGCGGCGCCGTCGCCGTGGCCTGCTGGCTGGCGGCGCTGCGGCCGCATGTCGGGTCCGTGTAAATAGCGGGTCCGTGTAATAATTTTGGGGACGTTTTCCCTTTTGGCGTATCTCCATTGACTGCAAGCGACATCGACCGGCGCCGGGCGCCGCAACGGGGCGGCCGGCCATGAAGGCGGAACGCGATGCGTCCGGCGCCCGCCGCGCGGCCTGGCCGGCGCCGCTGGGCGGCGCCATGCTGAGCGACGCGCGTCTGGGCGAGGCCGGACCGCAGCTGTTCGACCCCGCCCGCTATGGCGAGCGCGCCCGTCCGGTGGACGCCGGCGGCCGGCAGGCCGCCTGGTTCGTGCACGGCGAGGGCTGGCAGGGCGTGCTGCGCCGCTACCGGCGCGGCGGCATGATCGCCCGCCTGAGCCGCGACAGCTATCTGTGGGCCGGCGAGGACCGCACGCGCAGCTTCCGCGAATATCGGCTGCTGGCCGCCATGCGACGTCAGGGCCTGGACGTGCCGGCGCCGCTGGCCGCCGCCTATTGGCGCCAGGGGCCGGTCTACCGAGCCGCGATCCTGGTCGAACGCATTCCCGGCGTGAAGCCGCTGGCCCAGATGCTGGCCGAGCCGCTCTGGGAGCCGGTGGCCGCGGCCATCGTCCGCATGCACCGGGCCGGCGTCTGGCACGCCGACCTGAACGCGTTCAATATCCTGATCGGCGGCGAGGGCCGCGTCTGGCTCATCGATTTCGACCGGGGCACCCAGGGACGGCTGTCCGATCGCCAGCGCCAGGGCAACCTGGAGCGGCTGCGGCGTTCGCTGAACAAAGTGGCGGGGGACGCCGGCGAGCGCTTCTGGCTCAAGCTGCGCGACAGCTACTGGACGGCGTGGGGCGTGGGCATCCAGCCTTGACGCGGGCGAGGGCCGTCCGTCCGGGGCCGATGGGGCGCAGACGAGGCGATCGTCCCCCGATTTGCGGCAAAAAGCCCCCCAAAGTTGGGGAGGTCCGCGTTAAAAAGCTTTATCATTGCGCCTTTTGGCACTCCTGAAATACACGCATAGGGCAAGGGGGTTCGTATATGAAACTAGGGGCGGGAATGCGCTGGGCGCTCGGGGCGATGCTGGTCGCGGCGGCCGCGACGCCGGCGGTCGCGCAGAACAAGGTCGTCAACGTCTACAACTGGGCCGAATACACGGCGCCGGACACGATCCCGGGTTTCGAGAAGGAAACCGGCATCAAGGTCCGCTATGACGTCTACGACAGCAACGACACGCTGCAAGCCAAGCTGCTGGCCGGCAAGTCCGGCTATGACGTCGTTGTCCCGTCCACGCATTACGCCTCCCGCCAGATCGAGGCGGGCCTGTTCCAGAAGCTGGACAAGTCCAAGATCCCGAACTGGAAGTACCTGGATCCCGACGTGATGGCGCTGGTCGCCAGCGTCGACCCGGGCAACCTGTACGCCATCCCCTGGGGCTACGGCACCAACGGCCTGGGCTACAACGTCACCAAGGTCAAGCAGATCCTGGGCGACAACGTCGACCTGGGCAACTGGGACATCCTGTTCAAGCCCGAGAACGCCGCCAAGCTCAAGGAATGCGGCATCTCGATGCTGGACGAGGCCGCGCAGGTCTTCCCGGCGGTGCTGAAGTACCTGGGCAAGGATCCCAACAGCGCCAACCCCGACGACTACAAGGCCGCGCTGGACCTGCTCAAGCAGATCCGCCCGTACATCCGCCAGTTCAGCTCGTCCGGCTACATCGACGAGCTGGCCGTGGGCGACCTGTGCATGGTCTACGGCTTTTCGGGCGACGTGATGATCGCCCGCAAGCGCGCCCAGGAAGCCAAGAAGTCCTATGAAGTGAATTACTTCATTCCCAAGGGCGGCGCGCCGGCCTGGTTCGACCTGATGGTCATCCCGAAGGATGCGCCGCATCCCGAGGAGGCCCTGGCGTTCATCAACTACATCGAGACGCCCCAGGTCCACGCGGCCATCACCAACACCATGTTCTACCCGAACGCCAACAAAGAGGCGCGCAAGTACGTGGTGAAGGACGTGGCCGACAATCCCATGATCTACCCGTCGCCCGAGGTGTCCAAGACCCTCTATGTGATCAAGGCCCAGCCCTTGAACGTCCAACGCCTGCAAACGCGCATGTGGGCCGAGCTGAAGTCCGGAAGATAAGCGATCATGAGCGATAGCCGTTACTCGGCGCAGCACGCGGCCGATCCGGACGAGTTCGTCCGGATCGCCGACGTGGTGAAGATTTTCGGCGACGTGGTCGCCGTGCGTTCCGTCAACCTGTCGGTCAAGCGCAACGAGATATTCGCGCTGCTGGGCAGCTCCGGCAGCGGCAAGTCGACCTTGCTGCGCATGCTGGCGGGCTTCGAGGAAGCGACCTCGGGCCAGATCCTGCTCGACGGCGAGGACATCACCAGCACGCCGCCGTACCGCCGGCCCGTGAACATGATGTTCCAGTCCTATGCGCTGTTCCCGCACATGACGGTCGAGGCCAACGTGGCCTTCGGCCTGAAGCAGGAAGGCGTGCCCCGGGCCGAGATCCACGACCGCGTGTTCGAGGCGCTGGACCTGGTGCAGATGGCCGGCTACGCGCGGCGCAAGCCCAACCAGCTCTCGGGCGGGCAGCAGCAGCGCGTGGCGCTGGCACGCAGCCTGGTCAAGCGGCCCAAGCTGCTGTTGCTGGACGAGCCCATGTCGGCGCTGGATAAGCAGATCCGCCAGAAGACCCAGATCGAGCTGGTCAAGATCCTGGAGCAGGTCGGCGTGACCTGCATCATGGTCACGCATGACCAGGAAGAGGCCATGACCATGGCGCATCGCCTGGCCGTCATGACCGATGGCCAGATCGTCCAATGCGGCACGCCGCAGGATGTCTACGCCTTCCCGAACTCGCGCTTCGTCGCCAGCTTCATCGGCTCGACCAATATGTTCACCGGCACCATCGTGGTCGACGAACCCGACCACGTCGCCATCGAGTGCGCCGAGCTGACGCGCCCGCTGTACGTCAGTCACGGCGTGAGCGAGCCGCTGGGCATGGACGTGCACGTGTCGATCCGGCCCGAGCGCCTGGTGGTGTCGCGCAACCAGCCCGAGGGGGACTACAACTGGGCGCACGGCATGGTCAGCCACATGGCCTGGATGGGCAGCTACGCGCTGTACCAGATCCGGCTGGATTCCGGCACGATGGTCGAGGCCAGCGTGCCCAGCCTGCTGCTGGCGCAGATGGATGCGCCCGGCATCGACGAAGAGATCTTCGTCAGCTGGGACGCCGACAGCGCCACCGTGCTGTCGTCCTGAGCGCGGCGCGGAGGTCCATTCCATGAGCCGCTTTTCTCCCCGCGACTGGCTGCCTTCAGGCAAGACGCTGGCGGTGGTGCCGCCGTTCGCCTGGCTGCTGGTGTTCCTGCTGGTGCCGTTCCTGCTGGTCTTCAAGATCAGCTTCGCCGAACTGCAATTCGGCGTGCCGCCATACACGCCGCTGGCCGAATTCAAGGACGAGGCGGTGCAGTTCAGCCTGCACCTGCGCGGCTACATCCTGCTCCTGACGGACAGCCTGTACTTCGCCACGTATCTGAACTCGGTCAAGATCGCCGCCATCACCACGCTCTGTTGCGTGTTGATCGGCTATCCGATCGCCTATTACATCGCGCGTTCGTCGCCCTCGGTGCGCAACCTGCTGCTGCTGGGCGTGATCCTGCCGTTCTGGACCTCGCTGCTGCTGCGCGTGTACGCCTGGGTCGGCATCCTGCGCAACGACGGCCTGCTCAACAACCTGCTGCAGGCCCTGGGCATCATCTCCAGCCCGCTGGAAATCTATCGCACCGACCTGGCGGTCTATATCGGCATGGTCTATGCCTATCTGCCGTTCTTCATCCTGCCGCTGTACGCCACGCTGGTGAAGATGGACCTGCGCCTGCTGGAAGCCGCCTATGACCTGGGCGCCAAGCCCTGGCAGGCGTTCTGGCAGATCACCGTGCCGCTGTCGCGTCAGGGCGTGATCGCCGGCGCCATGCTGGTCTTCATCCCGGCGGTGGGCGAGTACGTGATCCCGGAAATGCTGGGCGGCGCCAACACGCTGATGATGGGCCGCGTGATGTGGAACGAGTTCTTCAACAACACCGACTGGCCGATGGCCTCGGCGGTGACCTGCGTGATGGTGCTGCTGCTCCTGGTGCCGCTGGCGCTGTTCCAGTACAACCAGGTCAAGCAGCAGGAACAGGCCGGCGGGGGGCGCAAATGAACGGTCCCAACAAGACGCTGCGCGCCCTCGCGCTAGGGCTGGGGTATTTCTTCCTGTATGTGCCCATCGTCAGCCTGATGGTCTTCTCGTTCAACGAGTCGCCGGCGGTCACGTCCTGGACCGGCTTCTCGATGCGCTGGTACCACTCGCTGTTCAACGACGACGCGCTGCTGCGCGCGGCCTGGCTGTCGTTCCGCATCGCCGCGCTGACGGCTACGGCGGCGGTCATCCTCGGCACCTGGGCCGGCTATGTGCTGGCCCGCATGGGGCGCTTTCGCGGCTTCACGCTGTACGTGGGCATGCTGAGCGCGCCGCTGGTCATTCCCGAGGTAGTGCTGGGCATCTCGCTGCTGCTGATGTTCGTCGAACTGCGCGGCCATCTGGGCTGGCCCGCCGAGAATGGCATGTTCACCATCTGGGTCGGTCACGTCACGCTGTGCATGGCTTTCGTCGCCGTGGTCATCCAGACCCGCATCCGCGACCTGGACCGCTCGCTGGAAGAGGCCGCGCTGGACCTGGGCGCCACGCCGCTGGTGGTGTTCTTCAAGATCACGCTGCCGCTGATCGCGCCGGCGCTGGCCTCGGCCTGGCTGCTGTCGTTCACGCTGTCGCTGGACGACGTGGTGCTGGCGTCCTTTCTGTCGGGCCCCAGCTCCAGCACGCTGCCGATGGAAGTGTTCTCGCGCGTGCGGCTGGGCCTGAAGCCCGAGATCAACGCCCTGGCCACGCTGTTCATCCTGGCGGTGGGCACCTGCGTGATCCTGGCCAACCGACTGCAATCGCGCAAAGAGACCGAATTCAAATGAAATCAACGACTTTGTATGGCTTGAGCAAGTGCAGCACCTGCGTCAAGGCGCGCGACTGGCTGAGCGCGCATGGCGTCGCGCATGATTTCGTCGACTACCGCGATCATCCGGTGGCTGCCGCCACGCTCAAGGCCTGGGCCGGCAAGGTGGGCGGCTGGGAAAAGCTGGTCAACCGCACGTCCATGACCTGGCGCGCGCTGCCGGACGAGCGCAAGGCCGCCAGCACCGACGCGCAATGGACCCAGCTGATCGCCGAGTACCCGGCGCTGGTGCGCCGCCCGGTCACGGTCACGCCGGACGGCGAGGTCACGGTCGGTTTCAGCGAAAAGCGCTACGGCGAACGCTTCGCCTGATCGCGCAGCGCCATGGCCGGCAAGGCAATTCCATCGGGCAGCGCCGCAGCGGCGCTGCCCGATGTTTTTTTCGACCGCGACGCCCGCGAGCTGGCGCGCGACCTCTTGGGCAAGGTGATCCGGCACCGCGTCGACGGGCTGTGGCTCTCGGCCCGCATCATCGAGACCGAGGCCTACTATCAGGCCGAGAAGGGCAGCCACGCCTCGCTGGGCTACACCCACAAGCGGCGCGCGCTGTTCATGGACGGCGGCGTCATCTACATGTACTACGCGCGCGGCGGCGATTCGCTGAACTTCAGCGCCGCCGGGCCGGGCAACGCGGTGCTGATCAAGTCCGGCCATCCCTGGGTCGACGCGCGTTCGGGGCCAGAGGCGCTGGCGCGCATGCAGGCGCTCAATCCCGACGCGGCGGGGCGCGCGCGTCCGCCGCACAAGCTGTGCGCCGGCCAGACCCTGCTGTGCCGCGCCCTGGGCTTGAAGGTGCCTGACTGGGATGCGCGCCGCTTCGATCCCGAGGCGCTGTACGTGGAGGACGTGGGCGAGCGTCCCGCCGCCCTGATCCGTTGTGCCCGGCTGGGCATTCCGGCCGGCCGCGACGAGCACCTGCCATACCGCTATGTGGACCCGGCCTATGCCGCGTTCTGCACCCGCAACCCGCTGCGGCGCGGCCAGGTCGCGGGTCGCGACTACGTCTGGGTGGATGGGCGGGGCAGGGAATTGCCACCGCCGGGCGGGGCGTAGCGGGCGCAGCCCTGTTCAGCGCGCCAGGCGCCGGCTGAGGTCAGGGCACTGCCGAAAGCGCCGTCTCAGGCGGAGCGGTCTGTGGCTACGCGCGCCCGGCGCTCCATCGAGGCCAGCATCTCGGCGTACTTCCGCCGCACGCGGCGGCGGTTCAGGCGCCGGCTCCAGGCGTACAGCGGAATCAGGGGCAGCGAGCCGAAGCCGTCGATCAGGTACAGCCCGGGCTTGCCGTCGGCGTTGCGGCCGCAGGCGATGTTGGAGGGCGAGACGTCATGCAGCACGACATGGGCGTCGGCCAGATCCTCGAAGAACTCGTCCAGCCGCGCCCGCAGGGCCTCGTCCAGCCGGCCCTGGCGCGCCAGGCTCGCCACCGTGGGCGCGATCCCGCCCGCGTCGTCGGTGATCTTCTCCACCAGCAGCCCCAGCCCCAGCGATGTCTGCGCCACGCCCACGATGCGGGCCAGCGGCACCTGCCATACACCGGAGGGGCGGGTGGTGGTGTTGACGTATTCGGTGATCTCGTTCAGGTAGACGCGGTAGGCGCTTTCACGCTGATACTGCTTGTACCAGCGCTTGAATGGCCGCGCTTGCAGGTAGCGGGCGCGCGCCTTCATGTCCATCACCTTGACGAGCAGGGAAGGGGCGTTCGGGTGCTGGAAGATGTGACGGTCGCCGCCGACCGCCAGGGGGGATTCCGCGTCCAGGTTCAGGGGACCGAAGATCGATTGAAACGAGACTGGGTTGCTACAGGATGGAAGATCGGCGGAGTTCAAAACAGTTGCGTGCTCATGCAGATTGTTAACAGTTTAAAGCTGTTGCGCGGAGCAGGCAGGCATACCCGACTGACGGGGCTGGCTTTTTATCCAGGGCCGTCCAGAGCCAAAATACCGGGCCGCATCCTAAAATCCCTGTTTTGGAGGCGAGTCCCTTGACCTTGAATGACATCCTGCTTTGGGTCGCGGCCGGTGGCGCCGTGCTGGCCTGCCTGCTTGGCCTCGCGGCCTGCCTGCGCCCGTCCGCCGGCCCCGCCCGCCTGGACGCGCTGCTCGAAGGGCTGGAACGCACCGAGCGCGCGCTGCGCGCCGACATCGCCGAGGGCCAGCGCGGCCTGCGCGGCGAACTGGCGGAGTCGGCCCGCGCCCTGCGCGCGGAGCTGGGGCAGGCCCAGGATGAGCTGCGCGCCGGCCTGGGGCGCGACGCCCAGGCCGCCCGCGCCGAGTCCGCCGAATCGCTGGCCCGCTTCGCCGCCGGTTTCGGCGAGCAGCTGCAGGGGCTGATCCAGATCAACGAGCGCCGTCTGTCCGAAGTGCGAGCCACCGTCGACCAGCGCCTGCAACTGCTGCAGGCCGACAACGGCGCCAAGCTCGACGAGATGCGCCGGACCGTGGACGAAAAGCTGCACGCCACGCTGGAACAGCGGCTGGGCGAATCGTTCAAGCTGGTCTCCGAGCGGCTGGAGGCAGTGCACAAGGGCCTGGGCGAAATGCAGGCGCTGGCCGCCGGCGTGGGCGATCTCAAGCGCGTGCTGACCAACGTGAAGTCGCGCGGCACCTGGGGCGAGGTGCAACTGGCCAGGCTGATCGAAGACAACATGACGCCGGACCAGTACGCCAGCAACATCAAGCCGGTGCCGGGCAGCGACGCGATCGTGGAATTCGCCGTGCGCCTGCCGGGCAGGGCGGGCGGCGCGCCGGTCTGGCTGCCGATCGACGCCAAGTTCCCCAAGGAAGAATACGAGCGCCTGATGGATGCCCAGGAAGCGGCCGACGCCGAGGGCGCGCGCGCGGCCGGCGCGGCGCTGGGCAAGGCGGTGGAAGCGCAGGCCCGGCTGATCGCCGCCAAGTACGTGGCGCCGCCGCACACCACCGATTTCGCCATCATGTTCCTGCCCACCGAAAGCCTGTATGCCGAGGTGCTGCGGCGCCCGGGGTTGCTGGACCGGCTGCACGGCCTGCGCGTCAACGTGGCCGGCCCCAGCAATCTGGCGGCCTTGCTGAACAGCCTGCAGATGGGCTTTCGCACCCTGGCCATCGAGCAGCGCTCGTCCGAGGTCTGGCAGGTGCTGCGCGCCGTCAAGACCGAGTTCGGCAAGTTCGGCGAGGCGCTGGCCAGCGTCAAGAAGACGCTGGACAACGCCAGCAACAAGATCGGCCAGACCGAGGTGCGCACGCGCGCCATGCTGCGCAACCTGAAGAGCGTCGAGGCCTTGCCCGAGGCCGATGCGCGGCTGGTGCTGGGCGGGCAGTCCGGTCAGGATGCGGACGATCCGGGCGACGCCGGGGAGGCGGACGCCGGCTATTCCGCTGTGGCGGCAGAGCCACCCCGGCAGGCGTGATTCCTAGCCGCCCGGCAGGAGGCAGCTTGTTGCCCCGCCATACAGTGGATATCCTCATGCTTGCGGCAATCCGCCGTCGATATCTGGAGCATCGCAAGCATGGGCACCGCTGAACGCCACGATCCTTCTTCCCTCGACGCGACCTGGCTGGCCGCGGCCATCGCCGATGGCCAGACCACGGCCAGCCAGGCCATGCGCGAGGCCCTGGAGCGGGTCGCCGCGCGTAATCCCGACATCAACGCGGTCTGCGGACTGCGGGAAGACCTGGGCCTGAGCCTGGCCGCCAGGACGGACGAGGAACTGGCGGGCCTGACGCGGGACGGGCGGCGCGCCCTGCTGGCCGAGCGTCCGTTCCTGGGCGTGCCGACCTTGCTCAAGGACCTGGGCACGGCCGCGCTGGGCCTGCCCAGCGCCATGGGCTCGGTGCTGTACGGCCAGGTAGAGTGGAACGTGGACGCTGAAATCGTCGTCCGCTACCGCCGCGCCGGCCTGATTCCCTTTGGCCGCAGCACCAGCGCCGAGCTGGGGCTCAGCCCCACTTCCGAATCGCCGGTCTACGGCGCGCCCACGCAGAATCCCTGGAAGCCCGGTCATAGCGCCGGCGGTTCCAGCGGGGGCGCGGGCGCCGCGCTGGCCAGCGGCATGGTGCATATCGCGCACGGCAGCGACGGCGGCGGTTCGATCCGCATTCCCGCGTCCTGCTGCGGCGTGCTGGGCCTGAAGCCCTCGCGCGGCCTGATGCCGCTGGGCCCGCTCAAGGGCGAAGGCTGGGGCGGGCTGGCCACCGAGCACATGATGACCCTGTCGGCGCGCGACTGCGCCGCCGCCCTGGACATCAGCGCCGGCGCCGACGTGGGCGCGCCCTATGCCGCGCCGGCCTTGCCCGCGCAATCCTTCCGCGCGATCGTGGCGGACGCGGCGCGGGATCCGCGCGCCGTCGCGCCGCGCCGCATCGCCTGGCTCAACACGACCTACGAAGGCGACGCGATCGATCCGGAAGTCGCGGCCGCGGTAGCCGAGGCCGCCAGCCTGTTCGCCTCGCTAGGGCACGAACTCGAGACCGCCGCGCCGCCCGTGGGCTCGGAAGAGGTCCTGTCGCCGATGCTGCCGCTGATCGCCAGCGCCGCGGCCAATGCCATCGACGCCTTCGTCGCCGCGCGCGGCCGGCGCCTAGCGGCCGACGAACTCCAGCCCACCACGCTGGGCGCGCGCGAGTACGCGCGCAACATTTCGGGCGCGCAGTACGTGTCCTGCGTCGACGCCTGCCACGAGATCACGCGCCGCGTCGGCCGTTTCCTGGACCGGCGCGACGGACAGGGCTACGACCTGTTCCTGTCGCCGACGCTGGCCGGCCTGCCCGCCGCCATCGGTCGTTACGCCATGGACAACGCCGATTACCTGGCCTACCGTCTGGGCAAGAAGGGCGTGATCGGCTATTCGCCCTTCGCGCCGCTGGCGAACCTGACCGGCATGCCCGCGATCTCCATTCCCTTCGGGCTGTCGCGCGATGGCCTGCCCATTGGCATCCAACTGATGGGGCCGTTGGGCAGCGAGGCCTTGCTGTTGGCGCTGGCGGCGCAGGTCGAGGCCGTCAAACCATGGCAGCGGGTGGCGCCGATGGCCCGCTAGCGGCAAGGCCGGGGCAGCGGGCGCGCCGCGCCCGCCCACGGCAACAGGGAGAGATCATGGCATCGTTTTCGACGCATACCGTGTTCAACCAGGTTCCGCCCCTGGAGGACTATTCCCTTTACGAGACGGATCCCGCGCTGCGCGCGGCGGTGGCGCGCGAAGGCGCGGCGGCCTGGGAGGGCGACCTCGCCGCCCATGGCGCCTGGCTCGGGCGGGCGCAGACGCTGGCCGCCGGGGACGAGGCCAATCGCCATCCGCCCAGGCTGATCAGCTATGACCGCGGCGGCCATCGCGTCGACCAGATCGAATTCCATCCGTCCTGGCGGCTGCTGATGGGCGGCGTGGTGGCGCGCGGCCTGCACAGCCGTGCCTGGGCGCAGCCGGCGCCGGGCGCCCAGGCCGCGCGCGCCGCCGCCTACCTGATGCAGGGCCAGGTCGAGGCCGGCACCTTGTGTCCGACCACCATGACTTTCGCGGCCGTGCCGCTGCTGCAACGCGAACCCGCCGGCGTGGTGGACTTCGGCGGCGACTGGCTGCCCGTGCTGTATTCGCGCGAGTTCGACGGCGCGGACGCGCCGCTGACCGCCAAGCGCGGCGCGCTGATCGGCATGGGCCTGACCGAAAAGCAGGGCGGTTCGGACCTGCGCGCCATCAGCACGCGGGCGACGCCGCTGGGCGCGCCGGGGCGCGGCTGCGCCTATCAGCTGGTGGGCCACAAATGGTTCTATTCGGTGCCGCAGGCCGATGCGCACCTGGTGCTGGCCCAGGCCGACGAGGGGCCCAGCTGCTTCTTCGTGCCGCGCTGGATACCGGGCGGGCCGCGCAACGCCGTGCGCGTGCGCCGCCTGAAGGACAAACTGGGCAACCGCAGCAACGCCAGCGCCGAGGTCGAGTTCGAGGACGCCTGGGGCGTGATGGTGGGCGAGCCGGGCCGCGGCCTGTCGGTGCTGCTGGAAATGGCCGCCACCACGCGGCTCGATTGCGTGCTGGGCAGCGCGGCGCTGTTGCGCCAGGCGCTGGTGCAGGCCGCGCATCACGCGCGTCATCGCCAGGCCTTCGGCAAGCCGCTGGCCGAGCAGCCGCTGATGCGCAACGTGCTGGCCGACCTGGCGCTGGAGAGCGAGGCGTCCATGGCGCTGGCGCTGCGGCTGGCGCGCGCCGTCGACGAGCGCGCCGACCCCGGCGCGCGGGCGCTGGCGCGCGTGGGCACGCCGGCCGCCAAGCTCTGGGTCTGCAAGCGCGCCGTGGCGGCGGTGGCCGAGTGCCTAGAGGCCTGGGGCGGCAACGGCTACGTGGAAGACGGTCCCATGCCCAGGCTGTACCGCGAGACGCCGGTGAATTCGGTCTGGGAAGGCTCGGGCAACGTCATGGCGCTGGACGTGCTGCGCGCGTTGCAGCGCGAACCCGAGGGCATGCCCGCGCTGGCGCGCGAGCTGGACGCGGCCGCCGGCCAGTACCGCGACTACGACGCCGCGCTGGCGCAATGGCGCGCCAGCCTGGCCGACCCGGCGCAGGCCGAGGTCCAGGCCCGCCGCATCGCCGCCGGGCTGGCCCGGCTGTGGCAGGCGGCGCTGTTGATCCAGCACGCGCCGGCCGCCGTCGCGGACGCCTTCGTGGGCAGCCGGCTGGCGGCGAGCGGCGGCATTTTCGGCGAATTGCCCGCCGGCGCCGATGTCCGCGCCATCCTCGCGCGCGCCTGGCCGGACGCAGCCGCATGCTAAATTTCCCTACTTCCCCGTACCGCCTTACCCATTTGGAACGCCATGCTTTCCCAGCAAGAACTCAAGCAGCAGGCCGCCGACGCGGCCCTGGAATTCGTTGAACAGGTCGCCGGCCCGGACGCCATCATCGGCGTGGGCACCGGCTCCACCGCCGACCTCTTCATCGACGGGCTGGCCCGTTTCAAGGGCCGCATCGCCGGCACGGTGGCCAGCTCGGAACGCAGCGCCGCCCGCCTGGCGGGGCATGGCCTGAAGGTGCTGGACCTGAACGACGTGCGCTCGATGCCGATCTACGTGGACGGCGCCGACGAGATCAACGCCGGCCTGCACATGATCAAGGGCGGCGGCGGCGCGCTGACGCGCGAGAAGATCGTCGCCTCGGTGGCCGAGCGCTTCATCTGCATCGCCGACGAATCCAAGCTGGTCCAGACGCTGGGCAAGTTCCCGCTGCCGCTGGAAGTGATTCCGATGGCGCGCGAGTCCGTGGCCCGCGCCATGACGGCGCTGGGCGGCCAGCCGCGCCTGCGCGAAGGCTTCGTGACCGACAACGGCAACATCATCCTGGACGTGTCCGGCCTGTCCATCACCGACGCGCCGGCGCTGGAAGCCCGCGTCAACAACTTGCCCGGCGTGGTGACTTGCGGTCTGTTCGCGCTGCCCGGCGCCGACGTGGCGCTGCTGGCGACGCAGAACGGCATCCGGCGGCTGGATCGCGCCTGATGATTTCCCCCACGGCTGCGTTTGCGCGGCTGTGGGCGACAGGCATGGCGCGCCGGCTCAAGCGGACGCGTGTTTTTCGGGCTCGACCGACAGGCGCAGGCCCAGGGTCTTGAGCACCGCCAGCAGCGTCTTCAATGTGGGATTGCCATTGGGCGACAGCGTGCGGTAAAGGGACTCGCGGCTGATGCCGGCTTGCGCCGCGACGACGGCCAGGCCACCGTAGGCTTCGGCTACGGTGCGCAGGGCGAGCAGGCCCGCGGCCCGGTCGTCGGGGTCGTCCAGCGATTCCAGGGCGGCCTTGAGATATTCGACGGCCAATTGGCGATCCGCTCGCAGTTCGGCGACTTCCGCGGCGTGGTGAGATACCGCGCCCTTGAGCTTGCTCATGCCTGCCTCCGTTTCCATTCCTGCCACAACGCCTGGGCGACCTTGATGTCGCCAGCCTGGCTGCCTTTGTCTCCGCCACACAGCAGCAAGACGACAGCCTTGCCGTGCCGGCCGCAGTAGACGCGATAGCCAGCTCCGGTATGTATGTGTAGTTCGATGACGCCCGCGCCCACCGGCTGCGAGTCGCCGAAATTGCCCATTTCGAGCTGCCGCAGGCGCACCCGGATACGGGCCTGGGACGACTTGTCGCGTAGCGTATTGAGCCATGCGGAGAAGGGTTCGCCGCCATCCTCGCGCTGATAGCGCAGCAATTCCAGCATGGTATGATTGTAGCTTGAAAGCTACTCCTTGTGGGTGAGAGCCACCGGTGGGCAAGCCGGCGAGGCCCGGGATCAGTGGGGAAGCGCAGCCTGGACGCTTGCGCCGGGCGCAGGCGTGTCCAAGGATCGTAATGCCTTCCTTGCAGCGGTTTGCCGGGGTGTTCATAATCCTGTCACACATGGGTCATAACCTTGCGGGCTGTGCAGGCCCATCACGAAAACGCTTACTTTCCGGGGCAATGCAATGAAACCAACCACGCAGGGAGCCCGGATGACCGAGCACACAAACAAGCAGTTCGACGCTGATCTGGAAAACGTCCGCTCGCAGTTCCTGCAGATGGGCGGCGTGGTGGAAGCCATGATCCAGGAAGCCATCGACGCGCTGGCCAGCGGCGACATGGCGCTGGTGGACAAGGTCCGCGAGCGGGAAAAGGAAGTCAACCGTCACGAAGTCGAGATCGACGAGAGCATCAGCCGCATCCTGGCCCGGCATCAGCCCACGGCCATCGACCTGCGCATGCTGATGGCGGTGTCGAAGATGCTGACCGACATGGAGCGTTCCGGCGACGAGGCCGAGAAGGTCGCCACCGTCGCGCGCCGCATCCATGAGGGCGAGCTGCGCCACTTCCCCGTCATCGAGCTGCGCCACATGGCCGCCAATGTGCGCACCATGTTGCACCAGGCGCTGGACGCCTTCGCCCGCCTGGATCCGATCCAGGCGGCCGCGGTGGTGCGCAGCGACAAGGAAGTCGACAAGGAATGGAAGGGCGCGCTGCGCCACCTGATCACCTACATGATCGAGGATCCGCGCACCATCTCGCGCTCGATCGACATGATCTTCATCGCCCGCGCGCTCGAGCGCATCGGCGATCATGCCAAGAACATGTCCGAGCGCGTGATCTACATGGTCAAGGGCGCGGATGTGCGCCACACCGGCGTGAAGAACACCGAGCGCCTGGCGCGCGGCGAGGAAGACGAACGCAACGAGGCCGAGTAAAGCGCGCGGGGGCTGGCGTCAGCCGGCCTCGGCCCTGATTCCCGATCGTCCGGCGCAAGCCGAAAAAACCCCTGGAGCGTGGGCTCCAGGGGTTTTTCATTTCCGGCTTGGCGCATGTCGCCGAAGGGGAGGCAGCGTCGTGCGCCAGTCGGTGCGCGGACGCCTGCCGCAGGCGGCTTTATTAAGACTTCTTGGATATTTGTATTAATGATTCAGCGTAAGTCTGATCATTAATCCATTGCCTTTTCTATTGATTTTTGCAGTTGTATTTTCGAACTTTTCAATTAAGAAATTTCTCGAAGAAATTCCATTTAAGTCTCCCCATCATAGCGACTGCCTGAATCGGGATGCTACCCAGCTACCCGGTCAGGTTGCTCCTTGCCTCGTGGCAAGGAACAACTTCAACCTTTGGCTGGTTCACTATGAAACTCAATAAAATCATTCTCGCGATCGGGTTGGGCGTGGCAGCGGTTGGCGTCGCCAATGCCGCCAACGTGTCCAAGAAAATCACCCTGACGGCCCAGATCAACGACGCCATCTTCGTTTCCAAGGCGGATGGCGCCACCTGGTACGGCACGGAAGAACTCGAGGCCGCCGACTATCGTCAGCAATCCTTCTCCAAGACGCTGCCTGTCCGCGTCTGGACCAAGAACTCGGACTTCAAGGTCTCGCTGCAGCAGCCGCTGAAGATGACCAACGGCGTCTACGAAATGAAGAACGCCAAGGTTTCGCTCACGTCCGGCGCTGGCACCGGCGAGGTGAAGTTTGGCTCGGCGCTGACAGTCAAGCAGGTGACGACGACCGCCGACGGCTTTGATGAAGTCCACAACGTCACCGTCCACGTGGACGCGCCCACCAAGACCACCGGCGGCCCGGATACCAACGGTAGCTACAGCGGCGATCTGGTCATGGTGTTCGAACCCGTTGCCGCGACCGGCACCGGCGGTTCCGGCGGCTCTGGCACCCCGACCCCGTAAGTCGCACTGCCTCGGGCGCGGCAATGCGCCCGTTCCCGGACCCCGGTCTCGCATCGGGGTCCGCGCGTTCTCTCTCCCTTCCTCCCGTGAGTCCTTCTGGGTATTCCAGGCGATATCAGCATGTCTGTACGACAGACTTCCTCTCGGCTATGCATGGCGTGGGCGTGCCTTTCGGTCATCGTCCCCGGGCGCGCGCATGCGCAGGCGGTCGTCAGCTACGGCGTGCCGGAAGGCTTCAGCGAGATCGAGCTGGACAACACGGCCAGCTATGTGGCGACCTACGACGGTAAAACGCTGCCCGGCCTGGTCAACTATTCGCAGAAGCGGGCGGCGCTGGGATTCGATGCGGAGCTGTACGCGGCCAATGGCATCTCGGTGGAAGAGATCAACGCCATCCGCAACGTCGTGTCCAGGATCGACTACAAGCAGTGCGTCAATGGCTGCGACATGCAGGTCGCGGGCCACTATGTCACCGTCGACAAGGTGCGTCGCACGCTGGATATTCGCAGCTCGCGGTCGGATTACCTGGCGCCGTCCACGTCGGTGGGGCTGGTCAGCAGCCACGCCATCGACCTGCGCGGCTCGTCGGACGGCTATCGCAGCGCGAACGTCTATGGCAATACCTGGCTGGGTTTGCCAGGGCGCAGCTTTGGCTACGCAAGCTGGTATGGCGGTCGCAGCCGCACGCAGGGCCGCAGCACCAGCAACCAGGGGCTGTCGTCGTATTACCTGCAAAAGAACTTCTCCGGCACCTATGTGCGGGCGGGCAAGCAGAACAGCATCGACTACGCGTCCGGCTCGGTCAGCACCGTGCTGACCCCCAGCTTCGACCGTTTCGTCACCATAGGCAGCCAGGACAATCTGCGCAATCAGCGCAACGCCGGCTCGCTGGTGCTGTATGCGACGGCCGAGGGCAACTACGAGTTCTACCGCAACGGTCGCCTGGTGTGGAAGCGGCCGGCCACGCTGGGCCGCAACGAGGTCAGCTATCTGGACCTGCCCGGCGGCTACTACCCGCTGGAAATCCGCCTGGTCGACCGCAACGGCAACGTGCTCAACAGCGAAACGCGGGACATCAATAACCTGAACTTCGCCAGCGGCCAGAATTCCTGGCACGTCACGGTGGGCCAGGAGATGAACACCGGTGAAAACCTGGTGCAGGCCTCGGTCAGCCGGAACCTGAGCCAGTTCTACCTGAACGGGTCCGTGGTTCGGAGCCAGCGCTCGGAATGGGCCACGGAAGTGAATCTGACTCGTCCTTCCAAGTTCGGCGAGACCGACATCACGCCGACCGTCGGCGTGCTGGCCGGCGAGCGCGGCAAGGGCGGCTACGCCAACCTGCAGGTGAGCGATCCGACCCTGGGCAGTCTCTGGGTCAGCCGCTATCTGAACAACGATGTATCGCGCTTTTACTGGGGTTCGCCCAGCACCAGCGTGTCGTACAGCCATCTCGTGCGCGGCGTATCGCTGGGCTACAACTACTACAAGCAGCCCTTCGGCGAAACCCATCAGGCCGAAGTGCGTTGGAACTACCGTCCCAACGGGCTATGGTCCACCTTCGCGCTGGGGGTGCAGAAGGGCGGCTACATGAGCCGCGACGGCGGCTACGCCGTCTACTTCAACATGACCTGGACGCTGGACAAGACGCAGGCCAGCTTCCGCGCGGCGCAGTATGGCGGGCAGACCCAGATGAGCGGCGACTACCGCCGCGATTTCCAGGACAGCTACGGCTCCACGTCGCTGGGCACGACCGTGACGCGCCAGGATCGCGAGACCAGCCTGACGGCCTATGGCAGCCGTTCCGGCACGCGTGGCGACACGTCGCTGAACCTGGGCCACAACGGCCGCAGCACCAGCGCGGACTTCAACTATCGCGGCATGGTCGCGGCCAGCGCCGACGGCCTTGCCCTGGGACGCTATAGCGGCGGCGGCAGCGCCTTGTTGCTCAAGACGCCGGAGGTGTCCGGCACGGACTACGGCTTCAACGTCGAGGGCCATCCGGTGGCCGGCGGCGGCACCTATGCGGTACCGCTCGGCATGTATGACGACGTGTCCTTCGCCCGCGTGGTCAGCGGCAACGACGGCCTGGACATGAACATCGAGGTGCCGGCCAACATCGTGCGCGCGCACCCGGGCCAGGTCTATCCGGCCCAGGCCAAGGTCGACATCAACATGGTCTACAGCGGCCTGCTGACCGGGCCGGACGGCGAGCCGGTGGGCGGCCGGATTCTCGAAACCGGCGACACGGCCCATCCGAACGGCCTGTTCTCGATATCGGCCAAGACCGTGTTGCCCAAGATCACCGTGCAGCAGGCCGGCAGGAGCTACGTCTGCGACCTGTCCGACGGAGGCAGCGACGGCCGCTACCGCTGCGAGTAACCGAACAAGGGATTCTTCTAGATGACGCCACGATCGATTTTCTTTCTTGCCCTGGCAGCCTTCATGGCGCTGCCGGCCGCGCGCCAGGCGCGCGCCGAGGGCGAACTCATGGTGATGCCGGCCAGCCTGCAGGTCGTGCCCGGGCACGACTACGCGGTGACGGTCAAGAACGTGGGCGATGGCCCGCTGTACCTGAACATCGCGCTGCAACAGGTGATGAACCCCGGCATGGAGCACGAGCGCAAGGTGCCGCTGAGCGAGATCGAGCGCCCCGGCCTGCTGGCCCATCCCGACCGCTTGTCGCTGGGTCCGGGGCAGTCGCGCAAGATCGCGCTCAAGTCGCTGGTCGAGCCCACTGCCGAGGCGCTGTACCGCCTGTACGTGATCCCGGCGAAGGTCATGCAGGTGGAGCAGGCGCCGCAGGACAAGATCACCGCGCCGATGTCGGTGGCGATCGGCTACGGGGTGCTGGTGCGCCACATGCCGCCGGTGGCCAAGCAGACCACGGGCTGGACGCACCGTTGCGAGGGGCGTGAGATGGTGCTGGAGACCACGGGCAATGTGCGCGTGGTGCTGCCGGATGCGCAGGCGGGCAAGTCCGCCACGGCGCGGAGTCTGGCCTTGTTCCCTGGGGTGCCGCAGCGCATCGCGGATGGCAGCCTGCGCTGGACCGAGAGCGGTGCCTCGCGCTCGCTCGAGTGCGGCTGATAGCGGGGCCGTCGGGATATCACGATGGAACACTTCAGCGGCATGCTCGCGCGCTCGATACGATGGCTTCCCCTGGCGGCGCTGGTCTTGGCATGCTTGCTGGATGCCGGCGCCTCGGCCCGGGCCTGGCCAGCGGTCTGGCCCACGGATTCAGCCGACGTGACCGACGCCGGTGCGTATTCGAATTGCAGTTACTTCGAAGACGCCACCAGAGCCAACATAACAGTGGACGTCAAGTTCAGAGGGGCCGCCGGCAATGTGGCCGGCAAGACTTTCATGAGCAGGGGCCTGCTGTTCCATTCCTACGACGCGCAGGGCAGGTTGAAGGTCATTGCCGGCAATACGAGTGGGGCGCTCAACGGCGTAGAGGGCAATGGGGCCCATACGGGCGGCAACTACCGTCTGTTTCACGCCATCGGTTCCAGGGATCCCTGGACCAACGCCAATCAGTTCACCGCAAAGGTCGTGATCACCGTTCCGCTCGCCCTGATTGCCGATTGGCCGGCGCTTGCCATCTATCCCGTCAACACGACCATCGACCAGACCGTGGTGTTGCCGAGAGCCGGCGCGGTGTACATCGGCAAGGGCACCAAGGGATGCCAGGTCATTACCGACCATACCAAGCCGCCGCCGCCGGCGGAGGTGACCGAGATCAAGGTCAGCGCGCCCGATTGGGATCTGGGCGAGCTTGCGCGCGGCAAGGAAACCAGCCGGACATTCGCCAATCCCAATGAGCAACTCTGTTTCACCTACGCGTCGAAGTACATCGGCTTCGAGAAGTACTTGATCAGCGCCAACAACCGCAATGGCGAAGATCTGGGCAAGTATCTGCTGGTCAATGCCGATGACGCTACGCAGACCGTTCCCTACACCCTTGGCCTGGTCGGTCCAAGGGAAACCGTGTCCCTGCCCAGCGCGACCCCGATCCAGTTCACGCTGAGCAAGGATGGCAGAACCTGTTTGAACGCCACGTTCAAGGCCTGGGCCAGCGACCAGGTCAAGGGCGGGGATTTTAGCGATGTGCTTACATTCACCATCACCACTCAGTCCTAGGCGCGTCCTGAAGGCGCGCTGGATCGGCCGCGCGGCGATGCTGGCCGCATTGCTGTGCTGCGCGCTGGCGCCGGCGGCGGGCATGGCCGCTGGCGTGCTCAAGCTGTCGCATGCCGAAATCTGGCTGCGCGGCGATGGCCGGACCAGCCGCCTGTATGCCGAGAATGCCGGCGATACCACGCTGTATCTGGATGTGGAGCAGCGCCTGCTGCGCAATCCCGGCGAGCAGCCCGAGGAATTGACGCCAATTGGCGAGGTGCGCAATCCGACGCTGCTGGTGGCGCCCGTGCGCCTGGCGCTGGCGCCGGGGCAGCGCGCGCCGATCACGTTGAAGGAGCTGGCGCGCCCGGACAGTCCGCAGGTCTGGCGGGTGACGTTCCGGCCCCGGGAAAAGCTGCTGATGGAACCGGATCCGACCCAGGCGATGGCTGCGCCGCTGGTGGTGAGCATCGGCTACGGCGTGTTGATTTATCAAGTGCCGACGCCC
This sequence comes from Achromobacter sp. 413638, assembly GCF_043119405.1. Taxonomy (NCBI): domain Bacteria; kingdom Pseudomonadati; phylum Pseudomonadota; class Betaproteobacteria; order Burkholderiales; family Alcaligenaceae; genus Achromobacter; species Achromobacter sp. 413638. The sequence continues at coordinate 20,932 of NZ_JBICCO010000064.1, read as the reverse complement.
TGATCGTTGATGTCGTTGTTATCGAAGGAGCTCGCATTCATGAAACCCGGAGTTTTCCCGCGATTCACGTGGCGCGCCGTCGCGCGCAGCAGTTTGTGGGCGGTCTTGCTGGCGGCGCTGTGCTTGTTCGCGGGTCGGTCGGCATGGGCTGCCACTTACGCTGCCGACGTTATCGACGGCAGCTACCGCGACTGCCGCATAATCTGGAGCGGCGATCGGCTTACCGTCAGCTTCACCGTTGATTTCAAGGCCGCGTCCGGGAATATGGCTGGCAGGACGTTCTTGTCCCGGGGGATAGCCATTTATGCATACGATGCAGCGGCCAAGCCGATGATCCCGGCGGCTACTATCGTGGCGATCAATGGCACTCAACGCAGCAACACGACCACAGTCGGCGACTTCACGATGGCGTTTGCGGTTCCAGCCTACCCTAGAGATCACTGGATGAATGCCGGGGCATTCACCGCCAAGGTCAGTGCCGATTTATACATGGGCACGTCGAACTACTGGCCGGCCGTCTCGGTGCAGGCGGCGAATGTGACAACGGGTAGTTGGGATTCCGTGCTCTCAAGAACCGGCGCGCTGTACATCGGCCCGAACATGTCGGGCTGCCGAACCATCGATCCGACCAAGCCGCCGCCATCGCCGGTCACCACCGAGATCAAAGTCACGGCGCCGGACTGGGACCTGGGTGAATTGGAGCGGGGCAAGGAAACGACGCGGACCTTCGTCACCGACGCGCAGCGGCTGTGCCTTGCCTATGACGCCAAGTACATCGAATACGACAAATACCTGATCAGCGTAAGCAACCTCAATGGCGTGGCCGATAACAAGTTCCTGCTGGTGAATGCGGCGGATGGCAGCGAGACGGTTCCGTATACGCTGAGTTTCACGGGGGGCGGCGCGCCGATGGCGTTGCCCAGTATCAATGGACTGCCGTTGACGTTGGGCAAGAGCGGGCGGACGTGCCTGACGCCCACGTTCAAGGCATGGGCCGATGCCAAGATCAAGGGCGGCGATTTCAGCGATGCGCTTACGTTCACCATCACGACCCAACCCTAGGCGTTCGAGGGCGCACGCGACTCGCGGTCTGGCGGTGCCCGTGGGCCTGGCGCTGGGGCAGCGCGCGCATATCACGATAAAGAACCCGGCGAGCCCGGGAATGGCGAGGTAGAAAGGAAAATGAACTTATCTCGCGGCGCCATCTGGCGTCCACTAATGGCGGTTTTTCTGGCCGTGCCTGGGCTGGGCGCGTGTCCGGCAATGGCTATGGCGCAGCGGGCCTTACCCTTGCTTGAGGGCTGCCATGCCTATTGCGGCATGCCGCCGCCATGCTTTCATCGAGGGGAATGCCTGTGAAATCAATCCGCAAAGTCATCATGCGCTGTTCGATGCCGGGCTTGTTGGCCGTGTTGTGGCTATGCACGGGCCGGGTGGCTTGGGCAGCCTCCTATGCCGAGGTCATCGACGGTACCTATGAAAATTGCAGCCTTGTGCAATCTGGCGACAGGGTAGCGGCTTCCTTTACCGTCAGGTTCCAGGCCGCGTCTGGAAATATTGGCAACTCACTTTACTTTATGTCGAGGGGCTTGGCAGTATTCTTTTTCGATGAAAAAGGCAATAGAAAGCGCTCGGACGGGACGGTGGCAGTAACGATGAATGGCATGAACCCAACCAACAGCCTTACTGAGTTCAATTCCAACCACACCTACTATCGGTCGAATGTGGGCGTCGCACACTGGTCCAATGCTGGGAGATTCACTGCCACTATCAGCGCAGAGTTCGCTGCCAGCGAGCTAAACAAGTGGCCGGCCGTCGGCTTTCACGTGTCGAACGAGTCCAACCTCGATCGGTTTTATGTGCAAAAGGGGGCGCTCTACATGGCCCTCAAGCTAGGGGGGTGCCGACTCATCAAGGCGGGCGAGGCGACGCCGCCGTCGCCGGTCACGACGGAAATCACGGTTAGCGCGCCGGATTGGGACCTGGGGGAGTTGGCCCGGGGCAAGGAAACGACGCGCACGTTTGTCACCGATGAGCAGCGGCTGTGCTTTGCTTACGATCCGAAGTTCATTGAATTCGACAAGTATTTGATCAGCGCGAGCAATCGCAATGGCGTTGCCGAGAGCAAGTTCCTGCTTGCCAGCGCGGAAAATGGCAACGAGACAATTCCCTATACGTTGAGCTTGGCGGGGGGCGGCGCGCCGGTGGCGTTGCCCAGTATCAATGGATTGCCGTTGACGCTGAGCAAGAGTGGCAGGACATGCCTGACGCCCACGTTCAAGGCCTGGGCTGGCGCAACGCTCAAGAGTACGGATTTCAGCGATGTGCTTACGTTCACCATCGTTACCCAGCCCTAGGCGCGGCATTCGTCGCTTTGATATGGGAGTACATATGAGAGTATTCATGAAGACCCCGCTTTTTTCTCGGCCGGAGTCCGGCGCGTGCGCGCATTCTCCTGACGTGCCGCGCCCGTCCTATTGGCGCGTTGTGGCGATCAAGCCTCTCATTCTGGCCTGCCTGTGGGTGCTGCCCATCATGATGCCGGCGCTGGCCTTGGCCGATATCACCGTCACGGGCAAGACCTCCAGCACCATCAAGGCCTACGTCAGGCCGCTGGAATTCATCGAGGTGACCAACGAGCTGGGCGGCTGGCAGGACAACCTGGAAATGCAACAGCTGGGTGGCTGGAACACGCCCTATGAAGTGGCGCTGCGCCTGCGCGTGACGTCCTTGCCGAACAAGTTCCAGGTGCGCCTGGACGCGCCGCTGGTGCTGCAGAACGCCAAGAAGCAGGTGTTTCGCCAGCCCACGGTGACGATGGGGCCCGAAGGCGGCGCGCTCAAGCCCCTGCAGGTGGCGCAGAATGCCGAATTCGAGAACCCGGCGCCTGCTGTCGCGGGGACGAATTCCGTCGGCATGTACGCGCTCAAGGTTGCCGCCTTGCCTCCCGAAGGCGATTTCCGGGATGTCGTGGGCACGTATCAGGGCGTCTTGTCGATGACGTTCGAGGCTGTCGCCATCAAACCCTGAGGACCAGCCGCTGGCGGCGGTATTCACGATATGCCAACTCCCATGAAAGCAATCGCCTTATTGCCAAGCGCCCTCCTGGCCCTGCTGTGCAGCGCGCCGGCCTCGGCGCTGATCGATGTCTATCCCAAGGAGATCGAGGTGCGCGACGAGGCCGTGCAGGTCACGGTATCGAATCAGGGCGACCGTCCGGAGTACGTGTCGGTCTCGCTGTCGCGGCTGCTCAATCCGGGCGTGCCGCTGCGCGATGAAAAGCTGGAGCCCATTGGCCAGACGACGGCGCCGACCCTGTACGCGGCGCCGTTCCAGATGAGTCTGTCGCCAGGCCAGAGCAAGCGCATCGCGCTCAAGCCGCTGGATGGCGTGAAGGTGGAGCAGGTGTACCGGCTGGTGGTCAAGCCTGAGGTTGGAAAGATGGAAACCGGCCGTCAGCAGGTGGCCGGCATGGTGGTGGTCAACATCGCCTACAGCGCGCTGGTGCGCCAGGTGCCGGAGGACCGGGAATCCGCCATCCAGGTCGAATGCGTGGCCGAGGGCGCGCGGATCACGGCCACGGGCACGGTGCGTCATCGGGTCGAGCGCGCACAGGTGGATGGGCGCGAGATCGACGCCTTCAACGTCTACCCGGGCACGCCGAGGCTGCTGCGCGGCGCGCGCGTCGCCGTGCCCGGTCAGCCGGCCTGCGGCCCGGGCTGATTCATGCCGGCGTCGGCGTCCACGGCGCCAGCGTCCAGCCGCGCCGCAGCCTCGGATCCGGCACGCCGGGCTTGCCGGACGCGATGCGACCCGCCAGCCGGCGTCCGAAGGCCGGCATGTCCGGCACGGTGATCTCCAGGTCGTACCAGCCTTCGCAGCCGGCGTACTTGAGCTCGATCGCGCCGCCGGCCTGCACGTGCGCCACCGCGCGCCAGCCGTCGCCGATGCGCGATTCCACTTTCATGGGCTGGTGCGCCTCGCCATGGTTGATCAGCCGCAGGCGCAGGCCGGCGCTGACCGGCACCAGCTGCGCCTCGAGCAGGCCGCCGTCCCGGGCGTCGCCGCGAAATTCGCGGTGGAATCCGTCCGGGCCCAGCAGCCACAGTCCGTAGTCGCCGCGAGCCGACAGTCGCCAGCCATCGTCCAGCCGCGATCCCGCGCCCAGCGTGTAGCGCCGGGGCGGCGTGCTCAGGTCCAGGCGATCGTACACATGCAGCACGGCCCCCGCGCTGCCCGGATTGCGGAAGGTCAGGCGGTAGCTTTCGCCATCGGCCGTCATGCGGCCCACGGCTTCCAGCGCGTAGGGCAGGGCGCAGTTGCGGCGCGTCGAGATGGCGTGGCCGCCGGGCGGCTCGCCCGCGTGGTCGCGCTCGCCGCTGAAGTCCAGCGCCGAGGTCAGGTCGCCGGCGACGGCGCGGCGCCAGGCGCTGATATTGGGTTCCATGACGCCATGGCGCGCTTCCAGGAAACGGATCACCGAGGTGTGGTCGAACACCTGCGCGTTGACCCAGCCGCCCCGGCTCCAGGGCGACACCACCAGCATGGGCACGCGCGGCCCCATGCCGAAGGCGCGGCCGTGCAGGGCGGCGGGGTCGTCGGGCGTGCCGGCGCTGGGGCCGGTGCGCGCGTCGTGGTATTCGCCGTCCAGCTCCACGGTGGACAGGCCGCCCGATTGCGCGCCGTCGTTGCGCGCGGGCGGGGCCGGCGGCGGCACGTGGTCGTAGAAGCAGTCGTTCTCGTCGTAGGTGACGAAGAAGACGCAGCGGCTCCAGACCGCCGGATTGCGCGTTAGGATGTCCAGCACCCGTTCCGTGTAGGCGCCGCCGGCGCGCGGCGACGAGACTTCCGGATGCTCGGAGTCGGCGGCGGGCGCGATGATCCACGAGACCTGGGGCAGGCTGCCGGCGGCGACGTCGCGTGCCAGGTCTTGCAGCGTGCGGGTCGACAGGGCGCGCTCGCGCAGCGGCGCGTCACCGCCGGCGGCATGCGCCGCGCGGTATTGGCGAAAGCCGGCCAGGGGATTGTCGTTGAAGTTATCGGCCATGTCCTGGTAGATGCGCCAGTCCACGCCGGCCTGCTGCAGCCGTTCGGGATAGGTGGTCCAGGCATAGCCCTCGGCGGCGGGGCCGAGGCGGTCATGGGTGTTGACCAGGGCCGGGCCGCCGGCCTCGCCGCGCGGATCGTTGGCGCCGGTCCACAGGAACAGCCGGTTGGGATTGGTGCCGGCCTGCATCGAGCAGTGATAGGCCTCGCACAGCGTGAAGGCGTCGGCCAGCGCGGTCTGGAACGGCAGCTCGGCGGGGCCGTAGGCGCCCATGCCGAGACGGCCCTTGGCGGGCAGCCACTGGTCCATGCGGCCGTCGTTCCAGGCGCGCTGGGCGTCGTCCCAGGTGTGCGGCGTGATGTAGCCCACCGGCGTGTCGCTGCGATGCTCGGGCTGCAAGGCATAGGGACCGGTGCGGATGCCGTCGCCGGCCTGCGTCAGCACGTCGCCGCCGGGCGTGGGCGCGGGATGCGGATCGGCGAAGCCGCGCACGCCGGGCAGCGTGCCGAAATAGTGATCGAAGGAGCGGTTCTCCTGCATCAGGATGACGACGTGGCCCACGTCCCGGATCGTGCCGCTGCGGCGATCGGGCTCGATCGCCAGCGCGCGCTTGATGGCGTCCGGGAGGTCCTGGAAATGGGGAGAACGCGGTTCGACTTTCATGACGGCATTAATACGGCCTGCGACAGGCGAATCTTAAGGCCATCGGCGCATCGCGCCACGATGCGGCGCGCGCGTCGCGACTGATGCCGGTCAGATGTTTGCAAGTCGTTACCCTTTTCCGGGACGGCGGCGCGCGATTTCTATAGGATGGGGCCCCGCGTACCCACTATCGCGGCCCCGGATGGGGCCGTCCGCCCGCGATGCGAATCAAAGTGCTTGCCTGGTCTGTCGTGACGCTCGCCGCCGTGGTGCTGGCGATCTGGGCCGCCGCCTATGCGTGGCTGTTTTCCCAGGAGGACTACGCGCCCAAGCCCGGCACGCTGGCCTACTACGTGGGCATGTCCTCGCTGGTGCGCCATGCGCCCGTGGCGAACGCGGCCGGCGCGCCGGACTACTTCGGCTCGGTTGGCGATGGCGACAAGGCGCCGCGTTCCGAGGTGTCTTACGCGGTGTCGCCTGGCAGCGTCGATGACGCCTATGCCTCGCTGGACGCCTATTTGCAGAGCCGCGGCTTCCAGCCGCGTCCGGCCGAGGCCGCCGGCATGGTGGCGGCCGCGCTCGCGGACGGCGAGGAACTGGTGCGCCACGCCGAGTACCTGTCCGGTTCGGGCGAGCTGGTGGTGCTGGCGGTGTCCAGGACCGCCGATCCGGCGGATGGCTACCGGATCACGCTGACGCACTGGGACTGAACGACGCGCGGGGGTGACGCCGCGCAATGGAAAAGGCCCGGACCCGGCGCGATGCCGGATCCGGGCCTTTCGACACGCCTGGCGCGCGGCCTCAGGCCGAGGGCGGCACGTAGCCCTGGGCTTCGACGCTGCCGTCTTCGAACAGGAAACGTTCCATCTGCTGCTGCAGGTACTTGCGGGCGCGCGAGTCGGCCAGGTTCAGGCGGTTTTCATTGACCAGGCGCGTCTGCACCTGCTTCCACTCTTCCCAGGCTTCCTTCGAGATGCTTTGCCAGATGCGCGTGCCCAGCTCGCCGGGATAGGGCGGATAGTCCAGTCCCTCGGCTTCACGCTTCAATTTCAAACAGTTGACGGTACGGGCCATGATTTCGCTGCCGGAAAGTGACGATAACGCCGCATTTTAGTTCATGCCGGCAACGGTCATGCGAGATGCCCTCCGCATCGCAAGGTTGTCGCGATCGAGGCCGCGCGGATCCGGCTTTGCCGGTCCGCGGCGGCGCTCCCTGGAGGGGAACGCGCATGGCGCTTCCCGGGGGTCACAACTTCTTGATGAAGACCAGGCTGTTGCGCGAGCGGTTGTAGTTGTGCTGCTTTTCGCGCGGCAGGTCGGCGATGCCGCCCTGCACGAAGCCGCGCTTGATGAACCAGTGCGAGGTGCGGGTGGTCAGCACGAACAGGCGCTTGGCGCCAGCCGCGCGGGCGCGCGACTCCATGTGGCGTAGCAGGATCTCGCCTTCGCCCGAGCCCTGCCATTCCGGATGCACGATCAGGCAGGCCATCTCGGCCATCTGCTCCTCGGCGAAGTTGTGCAGCGTGGCGCAGCCGTAGATCACGCCGTCGTGCTCCAGCACGGTGAAGTTCTCGACGTCGCGCTCGATCACGCTGCGCGGGCGCGGCACCAGCGTGCCGTCGGCTTCCAGCGGCTCGATCAGGCTCAGGATGGCGCCGACGTCGTCGATGGTGGCCGGGCGCAGGTCGTCCAGCGTGTCCTCGACCACCATGGTGCCCACGCCGTCGTGGGTGAAGATCTCCAGCAGCACGCTGCCGTCCAGCGAGAAGGGCAGCAGGTGCGAGCGGGCCACGCCGCGCTTGACCGCCAGCGAGGCGAATTGCAGGAAGTAGCTGGTTTCCTCGTCCAGCGTGCCGGCGGCCAGCAGCGCGTCGGCGTCCACGCGCGCCAGCTCGGTGTCGGGCGTGCCGTCGTCGTTCAGCACGCCGTGCGAGCTGGACAGGAAGATGAGTTTCTCGGCGCGCAGCGCCACGGCCACGCTGGTGGCCAGGTCTTCCATCGCCAGGTTGAAGGCGTCGCCCGTGGGCGAGAAACCCAGCGGCGACAGCAGCACCACCGACGAACCCTTCTCGATGGCGAACTTCAGCGCGTCCACGTCGATCTTGCGGACCTGGCCGGTGTGCTTGTAGTCCACGCCGTCCAGCACGCCGGTGGGGCGGGCCGTGACGAAGTTGCCCGAGATGACCCGGATGTGCGAGTGCGACATGGGCGTGTTGGGCAGGCCCTGGCTGAACGCGGCCTCGATGTCCAGGCGGATCTCGCCGGCGGCTTCCTTGGCGCATTCCAGCGCGGCGGCGTCGGTGGGCGACAGGCCGCGATCGAACTGCTGGGTATAGCCCTTCAGGCGCAGCTGCTCATTGACCTGCGGACGCGAGCCGTGCACCAGCACCAGGCGGATGCCCAGCGCGGACAGCAGCGACAGATCCTGCACCAGCGTGTTCAGCGCGCCGGCCTGCACCAGCTCGCCGCCGAACGCCACCACGAACGTCTTGCCTCGGAACGCATGCACATAGGGCGCCACCTCTCGGAACCATCGGACGAATTGGGCGGGCGCGAATTCGGGGGCTTCGAGGGCGGAGACGGTGTCTGGTTCCAGGTCGGGCATGATGGGTGGTGAGGTTCCTGATATATGGGACGGGCGCGGCGCCTGGCCGCGCCATGGCGCCGTCCGCGCGGGGGCCCCGGCATCGGGGGCGGCCTGCCGCGCGGGCGGCGTGGCGAAATTATATGACTGCCGGGGCCGGCGGGCAGCGGAAAAATCGCCCGCGCCCCGCCGGGGTTTCGCCGGGGCGCGCCGGCCGGCGGCCCAGGCGGGGCGCGGGACGCCGTGGAAATTTATAATGCCCGGCTAACCGGATAAATCCCACATGTCTGAATCATCCCGTCCGCGCGCGCCGCAAGCGGCCCGTGGCCCCGGCAGCCCCGACGCGCCCGCGTCCGGCGGCGCCCGTCCCGCGCGCGCGCCGCGCGCCGAGCGCGGCGAACGTACAGAACGCACCGAACGCACCGAACGCACCGAACGCACCGAACGCACCGAACGCACCGAACGCACCGAACGCGCCGCGCCGGCGGACCGTCCCGAGCGGCCCATTCCCGTCGTCACCTATCCCGAGGATCTGCCCGTCAGCGCCCGGCGGCAGGAGATCGCGCGCGCCATCGCGGCCCATCAGGTCGTGATCGTCAGCGGCGAGACCGGCTCGGGCAAGACCACGCAGCTGCCCAAGATCTGCCTGGAACTGGGACGCGGCCGCCGCAAGATGATCGGCCACACCCAGCCGCGCCGCCTGGCCGCGACCTCGGTGGCCAAGCGCATCGCCGAGGAACTGAACACGCCGATGGGCGAGGTGGTCGGCTACCAGGTGCGCTTCAATGACCGCACCGGCCCCAACGCGGCCATCAAGCTGATGACCGACGGCATCCTGCTGGCCGAGTCGCAGCGCGACCCGCTGCTGCGCCGCTACGACACCATCATCATCGACGAGGCGCACGAGCGCAGCCTCAACATCGATTTCCTGCTGGGCTACCTGAAGCAGCTGCTGCCGAGGCGGCCGGACCTGAAGGTCATCATCACCTCGGCCACCATCGACGCCGAACGCTTCGCGCGCCATTTCGGCGCGGCCGAGGACAAGCCGGCGCCGGTGATCGAGGTGTCGGGCCGGCTGTACCCGGTCGAGCTGCGCTACCGCCCGGTGCGCCAGGAGCTGGCCGAGGACGAGGACGCGCCGGCGCCCGCGCGGTCCGGCCGCGAGCGCGACCGCGAACGCATGTCCGGCGACGAGGAGCGCGACCTGATCGACGCCATCGTCGACGCGGTCGATGAGTGCGCGCGCCACGGCCCGGGCGACGTGCTGGTGTTCCTGCCCGGCGAGCGCGAGATCCGCGAATCGGCCGAGGCGCTGCGCAAGCATCACCCGGTCGGCACCGAGGTGCTGCCGCTGTACGCGCGCCTGTCGCAGGCCGAGCAGGAGCAGATCTTCCATCCGCGCGGCAACGCGCGCCGCGTGGTGCTGGCCACCAACGTGGCCGAGACCTCGCTGACCGTGCCGGGCATCCGCTACGTGGTCGACAGCGGCCTGGCGCGGGTCAAGCGCTATTCCTGGCGCAACAAGGTCGAGCAGCTGCGCATCGAGCCGGTCAGCCGGGCCTCGGCCAATCAGCGCGCCGGCCGTTGCGGCCGGGTCGGGCCGGGCGTCTGCATCCGCCTGTACGACGAGCTGGATTTCAACGCGCGCGCGCCCTTTACCGATCCCGAAGTGCTGCGCTCGTCGCTGGCCTCGGTGATCCTGCGGATGAAGGCGCTGAAGCTGGACGACATCGAACAGTTTCCCTTCGTCGAGGCGCCGCCGGGACGCGCGGTGGCCGACGGCTATCACCTGCTGCAGGAGCTGGGCGCGATCGAGCAGTCGGCCGCCGACGATGGCGCCGAGGCCGCCTCGGGCGCGTCCTTTACGCTGACCCGCAGCGGCCAGGAGCTGGCCAAGCTGCCGGTGGACCCGCGCATTGGCCGCATGATCCTGGCCGCGCGCGACCAGCAGTGCCTGGCCGAGATGCTGATCATCGCCTCGGCCCTGTCGGTGCAGGATCCGCGCGACCGTCCCATGCAGGAGCGCGAGGCGGCCGAGGCCGCTCACGCCAAGTTCGCCGACGACAAGTCGGAGTTCATTTCCTTCCTGAAACTGTGGCGCTGGTACGGCGAGCAGGTGCAGCACAAGGGCTCGCAGCGCAAGCTGGTGGCGCTGCTGCGCCAGAATTTCCTGTCGCCGATCCGGCTGCGCGAGTGGCACGACGTGCATACCCAGCTGTCGGCGTTGGTGGGCGAGCAGGGCTGGCGCGTCAACCAGACCGAGGCCACTTTCGAGCAGCTGCACCTGGCGCTGCTGTCGGGCCTGCTGGGCAATATCGGCTTCAAGAGCGACGAGGGCGGCCACTACCAGGGCGCGCGCGAGATCCGCTTCCATATCCACCCCGGCTCGCGCCTGGTGAAGAAAGCGGGGCGCTGGGTGGTCGCGGCCGAGCTGGTGGAAACCACCCGGCTGTACGCGCGCTGCGTGGCGCGCATCGAGCCGACCTGGCTGGAACGGGTGGCCGAGCACCTGCTGCGCAAGAACTGGTCGGACCCGCGCTGGGAAAAGAAGGCCGGACAGGTGGTCGCCAACGAGCGCGCCACGCTGTACGGCCTGACCATCTATACCGGCCGGCGCATCCACTACGGCCGGGTCAACCCCAGTCACGCGCGCGAGCTGTTCATCCGTCAGGCGCTGGTGCCGGGCGAGATCGATACGCGGCTGGCCTTCGTGGCGCACAACCGCAAGCTGATCGCGGGCATCGAGAAGCTGGAGCATCAGACCCGCCGGCCGGACATCCTGGTCGACGACGAGCTGATCTACGCCTTCTATGACCGCCAGCTGCCGGCCGACATCTCGCAGACCGCGACGTTGGAAAAGTGGGTGTCCGGGCTGGACAAGGCCGCCGCCGCCAAGCTCATGCTGACGCGCGACGAGCTGATGCGCCACGAGGCCGCCGGCGTCACCACCGAGGTCTTCCCCAAGAAGGTCGAGTGGCAGGGCGTGAGCATGGCGCTGGACTACCACTTCGAGCCGGGCTCGCCGCGCGATGGCGTGACGCTGTCGGTGCCGCTGTTCGCGCTGAACCAGCTCGATCCGGCGCGCTGCGAATGGCTGGTGCCGGGCATGCTGAAGGAAAAGGTGCATCTGCTGCTCAAATCGCTGCCGCAGAAGCTGCGCCGCCATTGCGTGCCGCTGCCCGACTACGCGGCGGGATTCTACGAGCGCTGGTTCGAGCGCCTGGCCGAGCCGCCGAGCGGGCTGGTCGACGCCGTGATCGCGGACATGTGGGACCAGGTGCAGGTGCGTCCGGCCCAGGCCGACTTCAAGCTGGAGACGCTGCCGGCGCACCTGTTCATGAACTTCCGCGTGGTCGACGAGCATGGCCGCATGCTGGCCGCCGGCCGCAACCTGGCGCAGCTGCGCGCCGAGTTCGGCAAGCAGGCCCAGGCCACGTTCCAGCAGCTGGCCGCGCGCGACACCGAGGTGGCGCAGGCGCTGGCGCACGAGAACCTGACCGGCTGGACCTTCGGCCCCTTGCCCGAGATCATGGAGATCAAGCGCGGCGGGCAGTCGGTGATCGGCTATCCGGCGCTGGTGGACAAGGGCGCGCATTGCGACCTGGACGTGTTCGACGATCCGGACGAGGCGCGCAAGCATCATCGCGCCGGCCTGCTGAAGCTGTTCCGGCTGGGGCTGCGCGAGCAGGTCAAGTTCCTGGAAAAGAACCTGGCCGACCTGACCAAGATCAGCATGCTCTATATGACGCTGGGCACGCAGGAGGAATTGCGCGACCAGATCATCGACTGCGCGCTGGGCCAGGCCTGCCTGGCCGAGCCCTGGCCGGTCAACCAGCAGCAGTTCGAGGCCCGGCGCGCCGACGGCAAGGGCCGGCTGGGCCTGCTGGCCCAGGAAGTGGCGCGGCTGGCCGGCGCGGTGCTGACGGAATACGCGGCGCTGCAACGCAAGCTGCCCCAGGCCAAGCCGCACGCGGCCGCCTATGCCGACCTGCAGCAGCAGCTGGGCGCGCTGATGCCCAAGTGGTTCATCCGCGACACGCCCTATGCCCAGCTGTCGCACTATCCGCGCTATCTGAAGGCGGCGGTGGCGCGCATCGACAAGCTGCGCGCCGACCCGGCCCGTGACGCCAAGCTGGTGGCCGAGATGGCGCCGCTGCTGACGCAGTACCAGCGCGCGCGTTCGGCGCTGAAGGGCGCGCCGGATCCGCGCCTGGACGAGTTCCGCTGGCTGCTGGAAGAGCTGCGGGTGGCCCTGTTCGCCCAGGAGCTGCGCACGCCGATGCCGGTGTCGGTCAAGCGGCTGATGAAGAGCTGGGAATCCATAAAGAGATGACCCCCCCGAGCGCTGCGCGCTTCCCCCAGGGGCATGCCGACGGACCGGCAAAGCCGGCTCCGTGGCATCCCGATGGGGGAGCGTCTGTTGCTTGCGGGGCGTGAGTGTTGTGGCAGCGTGACAACCTGGGGGGCGGGCATGGTGGAAGTGGAGCGCCCAGAAGGGTTGTGGGCTCCGCGAGGTCTCGTTTTTTGGGTCGTGCGCAAGTGGGTTGAAAGTGGCTTGAAAGCAGGGTGAAATAGCCAGGAATTTCAAGCGCCGGCGTTCAGAAATGCGTCATCTGGTTATGCTTGAATGCTCGGGCTTTTCGACTCCCTCCGCCTTGGAGCCCTGCCGCCATGTTCGAGCTGTTCAGCAACCGGACCCGCCCATCGTCCCTGTCCCGCTCGGCGCCCAATCGATGGGACTGGGCCCTGCTGCCGCTGGTGCTGGCGATCCTGGCGCTGATGGCCTACGGGGCCTCGCAGATGAGCCGGCCCTTCGCCGTGGGCGAGGAACTGCCGATCTCGCTGGATCCGGTCTACCTGCCGTACTACCTGCTGCGCACCATCCTGCGCATGTTCACGGCGCTGGCGTTCTCGCTGCTGTTCAGCTTCGTCTTCGCCGCCATCGCGGCCAAGTACCGGACGGCGGAAAAAGCCATGGTCCCGATGCTGGACATCCTGCAATCGGTGCCCATCCTGGGTTTCCAGGCCATCGCCATCGCGCCCTTCATCGCGCTGTTCCCCGGCAACCTGCTGGGCGTGGAATGCGCCGCCATCTTCGCCATCTTCACCTCGCAGGCCTGGAACATGGCGTTCAGCCTGTACCAATCCATGCGCACGGTGCCGCCCGAGCTGCACGAGGCGGCGCGCGTGTTCCGGCTGTCGGGCTGGCAGCGTTTCTGGCGGCTTGAGCTGCCCTATGCCACGCCGGGCCTGCTGTGGAACATGATGATGTCCATGTCGGGCGGCTGGTTCTTCCTGGTGGCGGCCGAGGCCATTTCGGTGGCGGGCCAGGACATCAAGCTGCCCGGCATCGGTTCCTACATCGCGGTGGCCATCGAATCGGAGAACGGCGCCGCCATCGCCTGGGCCATCCTGGCCATGATGGCCGGCATCCTGCTGTACGACCAGCTGTTCTTCCGCCCGCTGCTGGCCTGGGCCGACAAGTTCCGCTTCGAGGAATCGCAGGGCGACGCCGCGCAGCAGTCCTGGCTGCTGGACTGGACCCGCCGCAGCCGCTGGATGATGGCGCTGTCGAACCGCTTCTGGGCGCGCATGCGCCGGGCGCTGGGCTGGTTCAGCGTGCCGTATGACGGCACCTCGATCCGCGCCCGCGCCAAGGCGCCCGATCCGCGCTGGTCGCGCGTCTGGGATTCGCTGCTGGCCGCCGGCGCGCTGCTGGCGACCTACAAGCTGGTGGTCTTCGTGCACGAGGACGTGGGCTGGAGCGAGGTGCTGCACGTGGTGGGCCTGGGCGGCATCACGCTCGCGCGCGTGCTGCTGCTGATCGGGCTGGCCTCGCTGTTCTGGGTGCCGGTGGCGGTCTGGATCGGGCTGCGGCCGAAGTATTCGCAGAAAGTCCAGGCCGTGGCGCAGTTCCTGGCCGCCTTCCCGGTCAACCTGCTGTTCCCGCTGGTGGTCTTCGTGATGGTGGCCTGGAAGCTGAATCCGGACATCTGGCTGAGCCCGCTGATGGTGTTCGGCACCCAGTGGTACATCCTGTTCAACGTGGTGGCGGGCGCGTCCACCATTCCCAACGAACTGCGACTGGCCTCGGCCAACCTCGGGCTGAAGGGCTGGCTGCTGTGGCGCCGGGTCTATCTGCCAGCCGTGTTCCCCAGCTTCATCACCGGCGCCATCACCGCCAGCGGCGGCTCGTGGAACGCCAGCATCGTGTCTGAGTACGTCAGCTGGGGCGACACTTCGCTGATGGCCACCGGCCTGGGCAGCTACATCAAGCAGATGACCGAGCAGGGCGACTTCCACCGCATCGCGCTGGGCATCGGCGTGATGTGCGTGTTCGTCATGCTGCTGAACCGGTTCTTCTGGCGCAAGCTCTATCTGTTGGCCCAGGACCAGGGCCGCTAGGAAACCTCATGAACGCCAATACCCTGATCGAACTGCATGATGTGGGCAAGTCCTTCCGCGCCGCCGACGGCACGGCGCGGCATGTGCTGGAGCATGTGGATTTCATCCTGCACGAAGGCGAGATCGTGGCCCTGCTGGGCAAGTCCGGCTCGGGCAAGTCCACGCTGCTGCGCATCATGGCGGGCCTGGTCAATGCCGACCAGGGCACCGTCATGTACCGGGGCCAGCCGGTGTACGGCCCGGCGGCGGGCATCTCCATGGTGTTCCAGTCCTTCGCGCTGTTTCCGTGGCTGACGGCCCAGCAGAACGTGGAGCTGGGACTGGAGGCGCAGGGCGTGGCGCCGGCCGAGCGTGCCCGCCGCGCCGACGAGGTGCTGGACCTGATCGGCCTGGGTGGCTTTGGCGGGGCGCTGCCGCGCGAGCTGTCCGGCGGCATGCGCCAGCGCGTGGGCATCGCCCGGGCGCTGGTGATGAACCCGGACGTGCTGCTGATGGACGAGGCATTCTCGGCGCTGGACGTGCTGACCGGCGAGACGCTGCGCGACGACATGCTGGAACTCTGGGACGAAAGCCGCATCTCGACCAAGGGCATCCTGATCGTCTCGCACAATATCGAGGAAGCGGTCATGATGGCCGACCGCATCATCGTGTTCGCCAGCGATCCGGGCCGCATCCGCAGCCAGGTGCAGATCGGGCTGCCCCGGCCGCGCAACCCGGATTCGGCCGAGGTGCGGGCGCTGATCGACGAGGTCTATGCGCTGATGACCTCGCGTCCGGCGCATGGCGCGCCCACGCCGCGCCAGCAGGGCCTGGGCTACCGCTTTCCGCAGACCGAGGTCGAACGCATGGAGGGCGTGCTGGACGTGCTGGCCGAGGCGCCGTTCAACGGCCGCGCCGACCTGCCCAAGCTGGCCGAGGAAGCCGAGATCTCGGACGACGACCTGCTGCCGGCCTGCGAGGCGCTGGGCCTGTTCGGCCTGGCCCAGATCGACCGGGGCGACATCTTCCTGACGCCGCTGGGGCAGCGCTACGTGCTGGCCGACCAGGGCCAGAAGCAGCTCATCTTCGGCCGCCAGCTGCTGGCGCACGTGCCGCTGGCCGCGCATATCCGCCACAGCCTGGAGCAGGAACCGACCGGCCAGCTGCCGGAAAAGAACTTCCTGGATTCGCTGGAGGAATTCCTAAAGCCCGACGAGGCCGAGCGCGTGCTGAAGATCGCGGTGGAGTGGGGGCGCTATGGCGAGATCTACGGCTACGACTACCGGACCGGCGTGCTGACGCTGCCGGAGCAGGAGCCGGCGGCCTGAGATGCCCGATCGGGGGCGCGCAAATGAAAAAAAGCCGGCGACCGCGCCGGCTTTTTTCTTCGCGCCCTGGATGTCAGAGCGCGATGAACGCCACCACCACCAGCACGATCAGGCCGTACTTGACCGCCTTGTAGGCGTTGCGGTTCCAGGCCTTGAAGGCCTTGCGCTTCTGCTCGAACACCCAGTGCGCGTGCGTCAGCTTGTTGATGGCGCCGGTCTGGTCGCCGCCGTCGTTGGGCGAGCTGGCGGCCGACATCACCACGCGGCCGAACCAGCGGTTGAAGGCCTCGGCCCAGCGCCACTTGAGCGGACGCTCGACGTCGCAGAACAGGATGATGCGGTTCTGCTGCGTCTTGTTGTAGGCCTCGTGCACATAGGTTTCGTCGAACACCACGCTTTCGCCGTCGCGCCAGCTGTAGGGTTCGCCGTCCACGATGATGTGGCAGCCGTCGTCGTTGGGCGTGGACAGGCCCAGGTGGTAACGCAGCGAGCCGGCGAAGGGGTCGCGGTGCGGGTTGAGCTGGCCGTCCGGCGGCAGCTCTGCGAACATGGCGGCCTTGACCTTGGGCAGCGTCTTGAGGATGGCCACGGTCTTGGGGCAGAGCTCCTCGGCCGAGGGGTGGCGGGCGTCATACCACTTCAGGTAGAAGCGCTTCCAGCCGTACTTGAAAAAGGAGCTGAAGCCGATGTCGTTGTGCCCGTCGGCCGCGCGGATGCGGCGCATCTCGGCCATCTGCAGCGCTTCGTCGCGGATCGTCTCCCAATTGTCATCGAGCACCTTCAGCTCGTCGATCTCGCGCGACGGCAGGTAGGGCGTGGTGGGCACGCGCGAGGCCAGCACCATGAAGGCGTTGACCGGCGCCAGCAGCACGGAGTGGTCCAGCAGCTGGCGGCTCAGCGGCAGCTTGACGCGGCCTCGGAAGTGCGCAAACAGGATGGCGGCGAGCCAGATCCCGGGAATGAGCCATTTCATACGTGAATCTCGTCCTGGAACAGGATTTCGGGTGCAAGGCGTATTGTTACACAGGGTTGCGGGGCGCCAGGATCGGGATCCCGGCGAGAAAGGGGTTTTGACCGATATGACTGGGTACAATTCCGGCCATGTCCGAAGCCGCAACAACTCCGTCCCCCTTTGTCCACCTGCGCGTCCACTCCGAGTTCTCGGTCGTCGACGGCATCGTGCGCATTCCCGACCTGATCAAGCGGGTCGCCAAGCTGGGCCAGCCGGCCGTGGCGCTGACCGACCTGTCGAACCTGTTCGGCCTGATCAAGTTCTACAAGGGCGCGCGCGGCGCCGGGATCAAGCCCATCGCCGGCTGCGACGTCTGGATCACCAACGACGACGATCGCGACAAGCCGTTCCGCCTGCTGTTGCTGGTGCGCAATCACCAGGGCTACCTGAACCTGTGCGAGCTGTTGACCCAGTCCTTCCTGGTCAACCAGGGCAAGGGTCGGGCCGAGATCCGGCGCGAATGGCTGCAGGGCCAGGAAGGCCTGATCGCCCTGTCGGGCGGGCGCATGGGCGACGTGGGCCAGGCGCTGGACGCCGGCAACGCCGTGTCGGCGCTGGCGCTGGCGCGCCAGTGGGCGCTCCTGTTTCCGGGCAGCTACTACATCGAGCTGCAGCGCGCCGGTTTCGACGGCGACGAAGCCTACACCCAGGCGGCCATGCGGCTGGCGGCCGAGGCCGGCCTGCCGGTGGTGGCCACGCATCCGGTGCAGTTCCTGGACGAGCACGAATTCCAGGCCCACGAGGCCCGCGTCTGCATCGCCGAAGGCGAGATCCTGGCCAATCCGCGCCGCGTGCGCCGCTTCACCAAGGATCAATACCTGCTCAGTTCCGAGGAAATGCACCGGCGCTACGCCGACGTGCCCTCGGCGCTGGCCAACACGGTCGAGATCGCCAAGCGCTGCAACCTGAGCCTGGTGCTGGGCAAGCCGCGCCTGCCCAACTTCCCCACGCCCGATGGCGTGTCGCTGGACGACTACCTGGTGCAGCTGTCCGAGCAGGGCCTGGAAAAGCGCCTGGCCTTCCTGTTCCCGGACGAGGCCGTGCGCGAGTCCAAGCGCGAGCAGTACTACGAACGCCTGCGCTGGGAGTGCAAGACCATCATCCAGATGGGCTTCCCGGGCTACTTCCTGATCGTGCAGGACTTCATCAACTGGGGCAAGAACAATGGCGTGCCCGTGGGCCCCGGCCGGGGCTCGGGCGCCGGCTCGCTGGTGGCCTACGCGTTGGGCATCACCGACCTGGACCCGATCCGCTATGACCTGCTGTTCGAGCGCTTCCTGAATCCGGAGCGGGTGTCCATGCCCGACTTCGATATCGACTTCTGCCAGGACAACCGCGAACGCGTCATCGACTACGTCAAGGAAAAATACGGGCGCGCGGCCGTGAGCCAGATCGCCACCTTCGGCACGCTGGGCGCCAAGGCCGTGGTGCGCGACGCCGGCCGGGTGCTGGACATGCCCTATATGTTCTGCGACGGCCTGTCCAAGCTGATCCCGTTCAACCCGATGGATCCGTGGTCGCTGGAGCGCACGCTCAAGGACGAGCCGGCCTTCAAGGAACGCTACGAGCAGGAAGAGGAAGTGCGCGGACTGGTGGACCTGGCCAAGCCGCTCGAGGGCCTGACCCGCAACATCGGCATGCACGCCGGCGGCGTGCTGATCGCGCCAGGCAAGCTGACCGACTTCTGCCCGCTGTATTGCCAGCCCGGCCAGGAAAACAGCGCGGTCTCGCAGTTCGACAAGGACGACGTCGAGGCCGCCGGCCTGGTGAAGTTCGACTTCCTGGGCCTGCGCAACCTGACCATCCTGGACTGGGCCGTGCGCTACGTGCGCCAGTTCAACGCGGACAAGCGCGACTTCGACGTGATGGCGCTGGAGCTGGACGACGCGGCGGCTTACAAGATCCTGTGCGACGCCAACACCACGGCGGTGTTCCAGCTGGAATCGCGCGGCATGAAGGAGCTGCTCAAGAAGCTGCGGCCCAACACCTTCGAAGATATCATCGCCATGCTGGCCCTGTACCGTCCGGGGCCGCTGGAATCGGGCATGGTGGACGATTTCGTCAACCGCAAGCACGGCCGCGCCTCGGTGGACTACTTCCACTCCGACCTGGAGAGCACCCTCAAGAGCACCTATGGGGTCATCGTCTACCAGGAACAGGTGATGCTGATCTCGCAGATCATCGGCGGCTACTCGCTGGGCGGCGCCGATCTGCTGCGCCGCGCCATGGGCAAGAAAAAGCCCGAGGAAATGGCCAAGCACCGCGAGCTGTTCGAGCAGGGCGCCAAGGAAAAGGGCCATGACCCGGACCTGGCGGTCAAGCTGTTCGACCTGATGGAGAAGTTCGCGGGCTACGGCTTCAACAAGTCGCACTCGGCCGCCTATGCGCTGATCTCGTACCAGACCGCCTGGCTCAAGGCGTATCACCCGACCGAGTTCCTGGCCGCCACCATGTCTTCCGACATGGACGACACCGACAAGGTGCAGATCTTCTGCCGCGACGCCCAGGACAACGGCGTCGAGGTGCTGCCGCCGGACGTGAACCACTCGGGCTACCGCTTCGAGCCGGTGGCCGACAAGCACACCGAGAAGGGTAAGCCGCCGCGCACCATGCGCTACGGCCTGGGCGCGGTCAAGGGCACGGGGCAGGGCGCGGTCGAGGAAATCCTGCGGGCGCGCAAGGAAGGCGGCCCGTTCCAGAACCTGTTCGACTTCTGCCGCCGTGTCAGCAAGCATTCGGTCAACCGGCGCACCATCGAGGCGCTGATCAAGGCGGGCGCCTTCGATGGCATCGAGCCCAACCGCGCCGCCATGCTGGCCTCGGTGCCCACGGCCATGGAAGCGGCCGAGCAGGCCGCGCGCAGCGCCAACCAGGCTTCGCTGTTCGGCGACGACAGCGGCGACGTGGTGGCCGGCGAGCTGGCCAAGGTCGCGCCCTGGGACCTGCACAAGAAGCTCACCGAGGAAAAATCGGCGCTGGGCTACTACTACAGCGGCCACCTGTTCGACGCCTGGCGCGACGAAGTGCGCCGCATCGTGCCCATGCAGCTGGCGCGCCTGGAGCCGCAGCGCGACCTGCAATGGATGTGCGGCGTGCTGGCCGGCGTGCGCACCATGATGACGCGCCGGGGCAAGATGGTGTTCGCCGTGCTGGACGACGGCACCGCCCAGGTCGAGATCTCGGTGTTCAACGAACTCTACGAAAAGCACCGCAACCGGCTGCGCGAGGACCAGCTCATCATCGTGCAGGGCAAAGTCAGCAACGACGATTATTCCGGCGGCATGCGCATCGTGGCCGACCAGTTGTATGACCTGCAGCTGGCGCGCGAGGCGCGCGCCAAGTCGCTGCGCGTCAAGCTCAACGGCGGCGCCGACGCCGCGCGGCTGCGGCAGCTGCTCAATCCGTTCCGCGCCGAGCCCGAGAACGGCATCCCCGGGGTGCCGGTCGATATCGTCTACACCAAGAACAATTTCCTGTGCACGGTCCGGCTGGGCGAGGAATGGCGCGTGCGCATGGCCGACGCGCTGTTCGAGAACCTGAACGCCTGGACCAAGCCCGACGGCGTCGAGGTCACCTACTGATGCGTAAGCTGCGTATCGTCCACTCCGAAGCCGCCACCAGCTTCGGCGGCCAGGAAGGCCGCATCTTCAAGGAAATGAATGCCATGCGCGCGCGCGGGCATCATGTCGAGGCCATCTGCCAGCCGCAGGCGCTGCTGGCCACGCGCCTGTCCGAGGCCGGTTTCACCGTGCACACGCTGGAAATGGACGGCCCGCTCAATTACCTGAAGGGCGTGGCCATCATTCGCGGCATTCTGCGGGCGGGCCGTTTCGACGTGCTCAACACGCACAGCCGGCGCGATACCGTGATCGCGGCGGCGGCCGGCCGGCTGGCCGGCACGCCGCTGATCGTGCGCACGCCGCATCTGTACAACA
>NZ_JBICCO010000063.1:0-41234 GCF_043119405.1 Achromobacter sp. 413638 | reverse complement strand
TGGCCTCGCCCGCCGCCGCCAAGATCCTGGCCGAGAAGGGCGTGGACGCCGCTGCCGTGGCCGGCACCGGCCGCGATGGCCGCGTGACCAAGGGCGACGCCCTGGCCGCCAGCGCCGCCGCGCCCGCCAAGGCCGCCGCCGCTCCGGTCGCGCCCCCGACGCTGTCGCTGGACGGCCGTCCGGAACAGCGCGTGCCGATGAGCCGCCTGCGCGCCCGCATCGCCGAGCGCCTGCTGCAGTCGCAGCAGGAAAACGCGATCCTGACCACGTTCAACGAAGTGAACATGCAGGCCGTCATCGACCTGCGCAACAAGTACAAGGACAAGTTCGAGAAGGAACACGGCATCAAGCTGGGCTTCATGTCGTTCTTCGTCAAGGCCGCCGTGGCCGCCCTGAAGAAGTTCCCGCTGATCAACGCCTCGATCGACGGCAAGGACATCATCTATCACGGCTACTTCGACATCGGCATCGCCGTGGGCAGCCCGCGCGGCCTGGTGGTGCCGATCCTGCGCAACGCCGACCAGCTGTCGATCGCCGACATCGAGAAGGCCATCGCCGACTTCGGCCGCCGCGCCGCCGACGGCAAGCTGGGCATCGAAGAGATGACCGGCGGCACGTTCTCGATCTCCAACGGCGGCGTGTTCGGCTCGATGCTGTCCACCCCCATCATCAACCCGCCGCAATCGGCCATCCTGGGCGTGCACGCCACCAAGGAGCGCCCCGTGGTTGAAAACGGCCAGATCGTCATCCGTCCGATGAACTACCTGGCCCTGTCCTACGACCACCGCATCATCGACGGCCGCGAAGCCGTGCTGGGCCTGGTCGCCATGAAGGACGCGCTGGAAGATCCGCAGCGCCTGCTGCTGGACCTGTAATTCCAGCTTTCCCGTCCCGGCGCGCGGCGGCCCCGCCACGCGCGCCCGGGCCGGCGTCATGCCGGCCTGACGCGGACGGTGCGCGTTCCCCTTCATTTCCCATCGCGAGAACACTATGTCCAAACAATTCGACGTCGTCGTCATCGGCGCGGGCCCCGGCGGCTACATCGCCGCCATCCGCGCCGCCCAGCTCGGCATGTCGGTGGCTTGCATCGACGCCTGGCAGAACGGCCAGGGCGGCCCGGCTCCCGGCGGCACCTGCACCAACGTGGGCTGCATCCCGTCCAAGGCGCTGCTGCAATCGTCCGAGCACTACGAGCAGGCCAACCACCACTTCGCCGAGCACGGCATCGAAGTCAAGGGCGTGAGCCTGAAGCTCGACACGCTGATCGGTCGCAAGAACTCGGTGGTCAAGCAGAACAACGACGGCATCCTGTACCTGTTCAAGAAGAACAAGGTCACCTTCTTCCACGGCAAGGGCGCGTTCGCCGGCCAGGTCGAAGGCGGCTGGGCGATCAAGGTCACCGGCACCACCGAGGAGGACCTGGTGGCCAAGCACGTGGTCGTGGCGACCGGTTCGTCGGCGCGCGAGCTGCCCGGCCTGCCGTTCGACGAAAAGGTCGTGCTGTCCAACGACGGCGCGCTGAACATCGGCGCCGTGCCGAAGACGCTGGGCGTGATCGGCGCCGGCGTGATCGGCCTGGAAATGGGCAGCGTGTGGCGCCGCCTGGGTTCCGAAGTCACCATCCTGGAAGCGATGCCGGAATTCCTGGCCGCCGCTGACGGACAAGTGGCCAAGGAAGCCTTGAAGGCCTTCACCAAGCAGGGCCTGAACATCCAGATGGGCGTCAAGATCGGCGAGATCAAGGCGACCGCCAAGTCCGTGACCGTGCCCTACGTCGACGCCAAGGGCGCCGAGCAGAAGCTGGTGGTCGACAAGCTGATCGTCTCGATCGGCCGCGTGCCCTACACCGGCGGCCTGAACGCCGACGCCGTGGGCCTGAAGCTCGACGAGCGCGGCTTCGTCGCCGTGGACGGCGACTGCAAGACCAACCTGCCCAACGTCTGGGCGGTGGGCGACGTGGTGCGCGGCCCGATGCTGGCGCACAAGGCCGAGGAAGAGGGCGTGGCGGTTGCCGAGCGCATCGCCGGCCAGCACGGCCACGTCAACTTCGACACCGTGCCGTGGGTCATCTACACCTCGCCGGAAATCGCCTGGGTCGGCAAGACCGAGCAGCAGCTCAAGAAGGAAGGCCGCGAGTACAAGGCTGGCAGCTTCCCCTTCCTGGCCAACGGCCGCGCCCGCGCGCTGGGCGACACCACCGGCTTCGCCAAGGTGATCGCCGACGCCAAGACCGACGAGGTCCTGGGCGTGCACATCGTCGGCCCGATGGCCTCGGAGCTGATCTCGGAAGCCGTGACCATCATGGAATTCCGCGGCGCTGCCGAAGACATCGCCCGCATCTGCCACGCGCACCCGACCCTGTCGGAAGCCGTGAAGGAAGCCGCGCTGGCGGTGGACAAGCGCGCCTTGAACTTCTGATGCGCGGGCTCCGGTCCGTTCGGGGCCTGGCCCCGGCGGATCGGCGCCATGGTTGCCTGGGGGCGGGTTCGCGGATCCGCCCTTTTTTCATCCTGCCAGCCTGTTTCCCACATGAACGTCAGCGAATACTACGAACACGCCCTGGCCGAGCGCGGCTATCAGCCCGACGAGGCCCAGAAGAAGGCGATCGACCGCCTGCAGCGCTACTACGACGAATGGGTCAAGTTCAAGGCGATGCGCTCGAACGCGCTGAAGAAGCTGCTGAACCGGCCGGACGTGCCGCGAGGCGTCTATCTGTGGGGCGGGGTGGGGCGCGGCAAGAGCTTCCTGATGGACGCCTTCTACGCCACCGTGCCGGTGGTGCGCAAGACGCGCCTGCACTTCCATGAATTCATGCGCGGCGTGCACCGCGAGCTGGAAGAGGTCAAGGGCATGCAGGATCCGCTGGACGAAGTGGCTCGGCGCGTGGCCAAGCGCTACCGCCTGATCTGCTTCGACGAGTTCCACGTGTCCGACGTGGCCGACGCGATGATCCTGCATCGCCTGCTGCTCAAGCTGTTCGAGCACGGCACGTCCTTCGTGATGACGTCGAACTACGAACCATCGACCTTGTATCCCGAAGGGTTGCACCGCGACCGCGTGCTGCCGGCCATCGAGCTGATCCAGGCGCGCATGGACGTCATGAACGTGGACGCCGGCGTCGACTATCGCCGCCGTTCGCTGGAGCAGGTGCAGTGCTATCACACGCCGCTGGACGAGCGCGCGCAGGCGGCGCTGCAGGACGCGTTCAACCAGCTGGCCGACACGCCGCCGCAGGAACCGCTGCTGCACATCGAGCACCGCGAGATCCGCGCGCTTCAGCTGGCCGGCTCGGTGGTGTGGTTCGACTTCGCCACGCTGTGCGGCGGTCCCCGCTCGCAGAACGACTACCTGGAACTGGCCAACCGTTTCCACGCCGTGATCCTGTCCGGCGTGCCGCGCATGGGACCGCGCCAGGCCTCCGAGGCGCGCCGCTTCACCTGGCTGATCGACGTGTTCTACGACCATCGCGTCAAGCTCATCATGTCGGCCGAGTGCGAGCCGGAAGAGATCTACACCGAGGGCGCGCTGGCCAACGAGTTCCACCGCACCGTGTCGCGCATCCTGGAGATGCAGTCGCGCGAGTACCTGGAATCCGAGCGCCGGCTCACCGTGACGCTGTAGCGGCGCCACCGCGTCGGCAAGGCGCGGGGAGGGTGGCAAGAATCGGCGGCCGCACGGCCGCCTTTTTTGTTTCTCATATCGTAGTGAGAATAGTTATAATTTATAACTTCTATCCGCTTGAAAGGCGGATTCCGGCCTGGCCGCGGGCAAGCCCGATGGCCCGGCCCGCTCCGTATCCAACCTGACATTTCCGCTATTCCTGTGAAAGCTCCCGCCGCCGGCGCAGCCATGCTGCCCTATCAACTGGCCGTGGCCTCGCGCGCCATCGCCGCCATCCTGGGCTGCTACGGCCTGGCTTCCGCCGCCGCCGCCTGCCTGGCCGTCTGGCTGCCGCTGGCGCGGGCCGACGCCGTGGTGACGGCGCAGATGCTGTCCTTCGTGTTCTACGCCTGCGGCGTGATCTGGGTCTTCGCGACCCGCAACGCCTGGCGCGCCTGGGGCGGCATCCTGATCTCCACGGCCGCGCTGAGCCTGCTGTATCTGGCGGGCCGCGTCGCGGTGCCGGCATGAAGCCGGCGGACGCCAAGCAGCAGGGCCAGGAGGGCTTGCGCCAGGCCATGTCCTGGCTGCACACCTGGTCGGGGCTGATCTTCGGCTGGGCGCTGTTCGCGATGTTCCTGACCGGCACGCTGGCATTCTTCCGGCCGGAGATCACGCGCTGGATGCAGCCCGAGATCCAGGTCCGGCCCGCGCCCGCGCAACAGGCCGTGGTCACGGCCCAGCGCTATCTCAGCGAGCACGCGGTCGACGCCAAGCGCTGGTTCATCACGCCGCCGACGGACCGCGAGCCGCTGATCCTGCTGCTTTACCAGACGCCCAAGCCCAAGCCGGGCGAGCGCGGCTTCGTGCGGGTCAAGCTCGATCCACAGACCGGCCAGGCCGTGACGGCGCGCGAGACGCGCGGCGGCGACTTCTTCTACCGCTTCCACTTCGAGCTGGAGATCGGCTTTCCCTGGGGACGCTGGCTGGCCAGCATCGCGGGCATGTTCATGCTGGTGGCCATCATCAGCGGCGTCATCACGCACAAGAAGATCTTTGCCGATTTCTTCACCTTTCGTCCGAAGAAGGGCGGACAGCGCGCCTGGATGGACGGCCACAACGCGCTGTCCGTGCTGGGCCTGCCATTCCACCTGATGATCACGTTCAGCGGGCTGGTGCTGTTCATGGGCATGTTGATGCCGGCGGGCATCCTGGCTGTCTATGACGATGCGCGCCAGTTCAGCGACGAGGTCTTCGCCTCGTTCAAGGTCACGCCGCCGCGCGGCACGCCCGCGCCCCTGACCGATCTCGGGCCCTTGGTGGCGCAGGCCGAGAGCCACTGGCAGGGCAACGTGGGGCGCGTCACCGTCAACAACCCCGGCGATGCCGGCGCCACCGTGACGCTGACGCGCAACGCGGCCGACGGCGTGTCCTATGGCCGCCTGTCTCCCTACATGCGCTTTGATGGCGTGACCGGCCAGATGCAGGAGAACCTGGACGCGCTCAGCCCCACCGTGCGCACGGCGGGCGTGATCACCGGCCTGCACCTGGGACTGTTCGCCGCGCCGGTGCTGCGCTGGTTCTATTTCCTGGTGAGCCTGGCTGGCACCGGCATGGTCGGCACCGGCCTGGTGCTGTGGATCGCCAAGCGTCGCCAGAAGGCCCGGCCGGGCGCGCGCGAAGCCTTCTCGCTGCGCCTGGTGGACGGCTTGAACGCCGGCACGGTGGCCGGCCTGTTCATCGCCGTCGCCGCCTTCTTCTGGGCCAACCGCCTGCTGCCGCACGACCTGCCGGGACGCCAGCTCTGGGAAGTGCGCGCTTTTTTCTCGGCCTGGGGCCTGTCGCTGGTCTACGCTTTCCTGTTCCAACGCCGCAAATGGCTGGACCTGCTGGCCGTCGCCGCCGCGTCGCTGGCGCTGGTGCCGGTGATCAATGCGTTGACCACCCAGCGCCATCTGGCGGTCTCGCTGCCGGCCGGCGACTGGGTGATGGCCGGATTCGACCTGACCTGCCTGGCCGGTGCGTTGCTGCTGGCCTGGGTGGCCCGCAAGGCGGCCCGCGCCCGCAAGGCGCCGGCCGGCCGTCCGGCGGCCCGGCCCGCGCCGTCCCCTCAATCTTCCCCAGCCGCTTGAGAATCGAGGAGCAACCATGACGCTTGCCGCCTTCTGCCTGGCCTATGCGGGTTTCTCCGCCCTGTGCCTGGGCATGGACCGTCATTACGAAGACGTGTTCGACCGCGAACTGCCGCAACGCCATCGTCTGCCGCTGCGGCTGTTCGGCTGGATCGCGCTGGCGCTGTCCTTGTGGGCCTCGGCGGCGGTCTGGGGCTGGAGCTACGGCACGGTCGAATGGATCGGCATCCTCAGCATCGCCGGCCTGCTGCTGATCTGGTTCCTGACCTTCCGTCCGCGCGCGGCCCTGACCGCCGGCGGCCTGTGCGCGCTGGCCGCGCCCGTGCTCGCCGTGGTCTGACGCGCCGCCGGTCTGCTCAGGCCGGAGCGGCCAGTTTCATCTGCCGTTGATAGAACAGCAGATCGAGCTCGGGAGCCTGCCCGGAAACGCGCGTCAGCATGGCGTGCGCCTGCCCGCGGTGGTGCGTCTGGTGATTGAACCAGTGGGCGAGGGCGGATCCGACGTGCTGCCGCAGTTGCTCCGGCGTCGAGGTCCGCCGGTACGAAATGACGGTATCCATGGCGGACTCGGGCAAGGCCAGGACATAGCGGGCGATCTCCTCGTCCTCACGTTCTCGCGCGGCTTTCAACGCCGGGAAGTCCTCGAGAAGGATCTGGTCCAGGCGATAACCCGGATCCGGCAGGCCACAGAGGCGATGCCGCCAGATCCGGTCCGTCACGAGCAGGTGATTGAGCGTGCCCTCGATGGACTTGAAGTAGGCGCCGCAATCCTGGCGGTATTGTTGGGCTTCGAGCCCGCCGACCGCGTTGTACAGGATCCGGTTCGCCCAAGCGTTGTACCGCGCGAGGACATCGAAATGCGCCTTGAGTGTCGCCATGTGCACGCTCCCGTCACGGGCCGGCGGGCTCAGTCGCCGACGGCCATCGCTTCATCCGCAATCGCTTCGGGCAAGGGCCCGACATAGCGAGATTGCGGCCGGATCAATCTTCCTGTCAATGCCTGTTCCCGCGCATGGGCGATCCATCCCGAGACGCGTCCCATGGCGAAGATGCAGGTGAAGACCTCGCGATCGAAACCCAGGGCGTCCAGCAGCAAGGCCGTATAGAACTCGACATTCGTCTCCAGCGCGCGATCAGGCTTGTGGCGGCGCAGCGTATCCAGCGCGATCCGTTCGATCGTCTGCGCCAGTTCGGCGCGCTGGCCGGGCACATGATGGCCCTGCAGCAGCGGCTGCAATGCGGCCTTCAGCGCATCGGCGCGCGGGTCCCGGACCCGGTAGATGCGATGGCCGAATCCCATCAGCCTGTCGCCGCGCGCCAGCGCCGCATCCAGCCACGTCGACGCCTTGTCCGCCGTGCCGATGGCATCCAGCATGTCCAGCACCGGACCCGGCGCGCCGCCGTGCAGCGGGCCCTTCAATGCGCTGATCGCGGCCAGGACCGACGATGTCAGTCCGGCCCGGGTCGAGGCCACGACCCGGCTCGCGAACGTGGACGCGTTCAGGCCATGGTCGGCCACCGTCACCAGGTACGCATCCAGCGCATGTACATGGGCGGCCTCGGCGGGCAGTCCCGACATGCGCAGAATGTCGGCGGCGTGTCCCAGGCCAGCGTCCGGCGGAATCGGGGCGTGGCCTTGCCGCAGCCGGATCAGGCCGGCGGTGAAGACCGCCGGCGCGGCCACCAGATGCAGCGCGGTGACCGGGTCATTGCCGTCCTGGATCCTGGCGACCAGCGCGCGCATCGCGTCGATGGGTTCCAGCGCGAGCAAGGCCGCGTCGGCCGAACCCAGGTGCTGGAACACCGCGACCCGGGCGGCGCCCAGCGCCGATTGCCAGTGCTGCGGGGGCGCGGGCTCATCCAGGAACTGCTCGAACAGCATCGCCATCACGCCTTCATAGGTCTCGCGTGCTGCCAGATCATCGAGCGAGCGCCCGCGGATGATCAGTTTTCCACGATTGCCATCCACCTCGGACAAGACGGTTTCCGCCGCGATCACTTCGTCCAAACCTATCGCCATCACATGCTCCTTGTTGATGGGATCATGTTCATCTGCAATAGTGTTGACGTCAATCTTGATTAATTTGATCAATATAAATTCCATGACCTGGATCACCGCCCATGAAGCCGTCGAGCTGACGGGCGTGCGCATGCAGACCCTGTATGCCTACGTCAGCCGAGGCAAGATCCGCAGCAGGCAGGACGGCGCCGATTCCCGCCGCAGCCTGTATCACCGTGACGACGTGGTCCGCATGGCGGGACGCCAGCGCGGGCAACGCAATGCCGCCACGGTGGCCAGCGGCGCCATGGAATGGGGTGATCCGGTCATGCCGTCCGCCATCTCGACGGTGCGGGATGGCCGCCTGTGGTACCGGGGCGCCGATGCCGTCGAACTGGCCCGCGCGAGTCAGTTGGAAGATATTGCGGCCGTCCTGTGGGAGACCGGCGATGCAAGCGTGGATCTTGCCGCCGTGCCGGCCGGCGCGGCGCCGCCTCCTGGCGAAGCCGGGGCCATACAGCCGGGCATCGTGGCGATGGCGGGACGCTGTGTCGCCGACCTGCCCACGCAGGGCCGGTCCCTGGGCGCGCTCAGGGCGGAAGCCCGCGGCGTCCTGGCAACGCTTGTCGTCTCGATGTTCGGATCCCAGGCGCTGCTCGCGGGCGGCAGCATCAGCCAGCAGCTGGCGGCTGCCTGGAAACGACCGCGCGCGGAACCCGCCATCCGGCAGGCGCTGTGTCTGCTGGCGGACCACGAGCTCAATGCCTCGACCTTCGCCACGCGCGTGACAATCTCGACCGGCGCCAGCCTGTCCGCCGGCATCCTGTCGGGTTTGGCGACCTTGACGGGGCCGCTGCATGGCCGGGCGGCGATGAGCCTGAAACCGCTGATCGATGCGATGGCGCATGCCGATGCCGAATCCCTGGTGCGAGAGCGCCTGCATATGGGCTTGGGCTTTCCCGCCTTCGGGCACCCCTTGTATCCCGCCGGAGATCCGCGCGCCGCCGCGCTGCTGGAAAGCCTGGCCCTGCCAAGCGCCTATGCCGACCTGGCCCGGCAGGTCGAGCGCCTGGCGGGCGAGCGGCCGAACATCGATTTCGGACTGGCGGCGCTGAGCGCCGTGCACCGTCTGCCCTCGCATGCCCCGCTGGCGCTCTTCGCCATCGGACGTTGCGTGGGCTGGCTCGCCCATGCGCTGGAGCAGGCCGGGTCAGGGCAGATGATCCGGCCGCGCGCGCGCTACGTCGGCGTTTCCCCGCCTGTCGCGCCGCCCGTCGCATCGGCGACCCGGAACGTCGCCAGGCGGCACCGGAAAGGCGGGGCCTGACCGCGCCAGCGGGGCTGGCAATCCAGGGACGCAACGCCGACACGTTACACTTGGACCCTCCTCCAGCAACCGCAGCCTCATCTCATGAACACCCGCGTCCTTACCGGCATCACCACCTCCGGCACCCCCCATCTCGGCAACTACGCCGGCGCGATCCGCCCGGCCGTCGTCACCAGCACCCAGCCCGGCGTGGACGCGTTCTTCTTCATGGCCGACTATCACGCGCTGATCAAGTGCGACGATCCGGCGCGGGTGGCGCGATCGCGGCTGGAAATCGCCGCCACCTGGCTGGCGGTGGGCCTGGACCCTGAGCGCGTCACGTTCTATCGACAGTCCGACATTCCCGAGATCCCCGAGCTGTGCTGGGTGCTGAACTGCGTCACGGCCAAGGGCCTGATGAACCGCGCCCACGCCTACAAGGCCTCGGTGGACCAGAACGAGGCCAAGGGCGTGGAGCCGGACGACGGCGTGACCATGGGCCTGTTTTCCTATCCGGTGCTGATGGCCGCCGACATCCTGATGTTCAACGCGCACAAGGTGCCGGTGGGCCGCGACCAGATTCAGCACCTGGAAATGGCGCGCGATATCGCGCAGCGCTTCAACCATCAGTACGGTCGCGACTATTTCACGCTGCCCGAGGTGACGATCGAGGAAGAAGTCGCCACGCTGCCGGGCCTGGACGGTCGCAAGATGTCCAAGAGCTACAACAACACGATTCCGCTGTTCGAAGGCGGCGCGCAGGCGCTGCGCGCCTCGGTGATGCGCATCGTGACCGATTCGCGCGCGCCGGGCGAACCCAAGGATGCCGAGAATTCGCACCTGTTCACGATCTACCGCGCTTTCGCGACGCCGGCTCAGTCCGCCGCGTTCCGCAAGCAGCTGGAAGAGGGCATGGGCTGGGGCGACGCCAAGCAGTTCCTGCTGGACCATCTGGAACAGCTGCTGGCGCCGATGCGCGAAAAGTACTTCGACCTGATGGCCAACCCCGGTCGCATC
Source organism: Achromobacter sp. 413638 (assembly GCF_043119405.1). Classification (NCBI taxonomy): domain Bacteria; kingdom Pseudomonadati; phylum Pseudomonadota; class Betaproteobacteria; order Burkholderiales; family Alcaligenaceae; genus Achromobacter; species Achromobacter sp. 413638. The sequence continues at coordinate 31,180 of NZ_JBICCO010000063.1, read as the reverse complement.
GAAGAAGTGTTGCAGGCCGGCGCGGCGAAGGCGCGCAAGCTGGCCACGCCGTTCATGGCCGAACTGCGCGAGGCCGTGGGCCTGCGCAATCTGAGCGTCGCCGTGTCGCAGGATAAGGCGGCCGGCAAGAAGGCCAAGGGCAAGGGCGCCCGCTTCGTCAGCTTCCGCGACGACGGTGGTTTCCGCTTCCGACTGTTGGCGGCCGATGGCGCCGAGGTGCTGCTGTCGCGTCCTTTCGTCGATCCCAAGGAAGCCGGCCAGTACATGCGGCGACTGCAGGAAGCCTCGCCGGACGAGCTGCTGCAGGCCGGGCGCGTGACGGTGGACGGAAACGAAATCGCTGTTGCGCCGGCGGACCAGGACGCGTCCGAATGGACGGCGCGGTTGCGCGAGGCCCTGCTGTCCCTGCCGCGCGATTGAACGCGGGTGGAAAAAAATGAAGGCCGGTGCGCTGTGAGGCGTACCGGCCTTTTTACCTTCCATGCAGGGTGGCAAGGCCCCGGGGCCGCCTGGGGCAGGGCCTTGCCTGGGTGGTGATTAGTAGGCGGCCACGATGCGCCCGATCGACGGTCGAGCGCTATCCTGCGCCGAGTTTTGCTGCTGCGTCCACCAGCTGTAATTGTGGTCGTCACCGATCAAGCTGCCATGCCAACCGTTCGGCCGGTTGATTTGCACCGATGTGGTCGAGTCCGCGATCCAGCCGAAGTTGGTCCCGATCAGGCCGCCGGTCGCCGAGCCGCCGGTGATGGATCCGGAGGCCTGGGTGTTGTAGACGTTACCGACGTTGACGCCCACGATGCCGCCCGCCGACGCGCCGGGGGGCGCCTGGATGTCGACCTTGGCGACGGAGTACGCGATGTATCCCGACGTCAGCACGCCGGCGATGCCGCCCAGTGCGCCGGCGCCGGAGTACGCCGGCGACGACGACAGCACGCCCTTGACGTTCAGATTCTGCAGTCGCGCGTCTTCGGCATTGCCCACAATGCCGCCGATCTGTGCGCCGGATCCGCCGCGCAGGTCGACGGTGGCGTTGACGTCGGACAGGTTGCTATCGACGATCTGGCCGGCGATGCCGCCAATCTTCGCGTTGACGCCGCCCTGTACCGTGGCGTTCACCTGCACTCGCTGCACGTTGGCCGACACGTTGCTGCCTATCAGTCCGCCGAGCGTTGCGGCCGTGAGGTCCCTGACCTGACCCTCGTAGCGCGCGTCCTCGATCGTGCCGCCCAAGTAGCCAGTGCCCTGGTTCTCGCCGATCAAGCCGCCGATGGCGGCGCTGCGGTAGCCATTCACTGCGCCCCGAGCTTCCACGTTCGACAGCATGCCGTTGATGTTGACGCCAATCAGCCCGCCCACCTTGCTTTTGATACCGGCCGACGATACCGAGACGGTGCTGGTGGCGTTGCTGATGTAGCCGGATCTGTAGGCGCCCGTCCTGTCCAGCGTATTCAGGCCGACCAGCCCGCCCACGCTGGCATTGGCATACTGCACCGAGATCGTGCCGCTGCTGCGCACGTCGCGCAGTTCGGCGCCAAGGTTGCGGCCGACCAGGCCGCCGACGGCGGTGCCGTTTGCCGGGTTGTCATAACTTCCACCGGCGATGTACGCGTGCGCCGCGCTGTTGCTGATCTGCTTGGCGCGCGGCGTGTCCTGCACCAGGCCGACCAGTCCGCCGATCGCGGTGCTGCCGGCGTTGCCCAGCACGTTGCCGCTGAAGGACGAGTTGCTGATATCGCCCCAGAAGTAGTTGCCTACCAGCCCGCCGACGACATGCGGATTGCGGCTGCCCATCACCGAGCTGTTGGTGGCATGGACGTTGTCGATATTGCCGGAGTTGAAGCCGGCCAGCACGCCCAGCTGCGTGGCCCAGGGGCTTTGCATGCCGTTGACCGTGGCGCGGTCCAGCGTCATGTTGCGGACCGTGCCGCTGACGCGGCCGAACATGCCAAGCGCTTGTCCGTTGCCGTAGATGCTCAGGTCGGTAATGGTATGGCCCAGGCCGTCGAAAACGCCGCTGAACTCCCGCTGGCCGCCGGCCAGCGCCGTGAAGTAGCCCTGGCCTGCGATATCGCTGCCCAGCACGTAATGGCCGCTCAAATTGGCGTCGATGGCCTTCAGTTGGGCCAGCGTGTGCACAACTTTGTAGTCCTGGCCATTGGCGCTGAACGCGGCGTTCGCCCCGGACAGCGTCACGGCGGCGCCGCGGCCGATCCGATGGCCATTGCCGGAGTTCAGCGCCAGCGCGGCGTTCCGGCCGGTCAGGGTGATGTTCTTGTCGATCAGCACGTTGCTGCCGCCCAGCGTCAGCCGGGCGTTGTGGCCTTGAGCGGTGATGGCGCCGCCGATCTTGACATCGCCCGAGGACAGCAGGTTCAGGGCGTTGTCGTGCTGCCACGCGAGGGTGTTCTCGACCGCCAGGCTGTTGTCGCCGATGAGCGATACCTGGTTCTGCGCCAGCAGATTGGTCAGCTGCGCGGCGGACAACAGCGTATCGCTGGACCCGTCCGGCGTCATCCGCAGGGTATCGCTCACGCGCACGCGCGAGCCCCTCAGTTCCAGCATGCCGGTTTCCCTGCCGGCGCCGGCCTGGGTGGATGCCTTCATCGACTGAGCAAGCTCCAGCTTGGAGCCGTGGACCATGATCATGCCGCCATCGGCCGCGTTCTTCACGCCGCTGGCATCCAGCTTGCCGCTGACACTTACGGCGTGATTGAAGCCCTGCAGCATGATTCGGCCGGACCTGTCGCCCTGCAGGGACACCGCCTCGATCGTGCCTTCGTTGTTGACCACGGTGCGCAGCAGCGCATTGGTGGCGTTCGCTTGCAACCAGACGTCGCCGCCCGCCGCCTGGATCAGGCCGCCGTTGTGTGCCAGCGCGTCCACCGCGCCCTTGTCGATTTGCAGGTACATCAAGCTGCCTTTGTCGAGATGCAGGCGGATGTTCCCGCCGGCGGCCAGCGCGGCGCTGCCCTCGGTGGCCTGGATCGTGCCGGTGTTGCCGACCTGCGCGCCCAGTAGCGCCACAGTGCCGCCGGCGGCGGCCTGGATGGAACCCGCGTTGCCGACCTGAGCGGCCGAGTCGCCAGCGAACACGTAGCGGCCCGCCTTGAAGTCCTCGTTGCTGATGTTCAGGGTCGAAGCCACCAGGCTACCCACATTGACTTGCGCGCCCTGGCCGAACAGCACGCCGTTCGGGTTCACCAGGAAGACCTGGCCGTTGGCGTCGATGCGGCCCAGGATGCTGCTGCCCTCATTGCCGATGACGCGGTTCAGCGCGATCGCGTTCTGGTCGGGCTGGCGGAACGTGACGCCTTCCTGGGCGCCGACGTTGAAGCTCTCCCAGTTGGTGATCAGCTTGTGGCTCTGCTGGTCCACGATCATCTGCTGGCCTTCGGCCTGGATCGTGCCCTTGCCGTCGACCACCGCTCCGCCCGTCGGCAGGGCATGGGCCAGTCCGGCGAAGGCGAGCCCGATCAGCGAGGCGCCTGCCGTCATCAGCACGCGGCCGCGTCCCGCCTTGCCACGGCGGCGTGTCAGTTCGCTGGCGACCTGCCAGCACCCCTGGGTAGCGTTCCAGACCAGCGCGTAACTCTTGTTCATAGCGAACGTCCTTTGTCGATTGATTCTGCTGCTCCCCAGCAGATGGGCCCCGCGATGCGAATGTCGAACTTTGCAAGCTAGGGGTTGTAGGCGCTTTCGGACGGGCGGAAACGTGCATGGTGCAAAAACGCAGTTCTTCTATTTCTCAATCAAATTTCTTCTATCAAGAATTGGAGAAAATATGAGTGACGCGCCGGCTTTCAGCGATTGGACGCGCCCTTGTCACGCAGTCGAGGTCGGCCGACGGAATCGGGGGGGCTGGCGTTGACACTACCGGGAAGGAAGAGCGGGCAGGAGAGGGAGGGCGGACAGGCGAGAGAGAGAGCATGCAGAGAAGGCGTGCATGCGGATACCGCTCGGGGCCAAGAATGGCGTGTCGCCGGCGTTTGCGGCGTAGCGGTCCGTGCCCGGGCCGCGTTTGCGGCGGCGCGGGCTGGCGGGCGTGCACGCGCCGCCTCTCGGGCGAGAGGAGCGCGTCACCCGCCTTGCCGAGTCGTCAGCGCGGCCGGTTGGCGACGATGCGGCCGTCGCGCACCTGGAAGCGCTGGGCGCTGCCCTGGCCGGCGATTTCGAGCAGGTCGCCGTCGGAATAGCCGGTGACGTTGGGACAGTCGAGCCATTCCGGATTGATGAAGGGGAAGTACTTCAACGAGCCGCTGCCCTGGCTGGCGAAATCGAAGGTGGTGTTGGCCACGACCTCCGGGTCCCACTGGCTGGCGTCGAAGGTCAGCGCGCAGCCGGCGCCGATGCGATAGACGATGCTGGCGCCCATGCTGGCGAAGCCCAGCGCGCCGACGTGCAGCTGGGCGCCGTTGACCAGCTCGATCACGCGCGTGCCCAGGCGCTCCAGCGTGATGTGCTTGAAGGTGACTTCGGCGCCGTCCACGATCAGCCGCGTGTACTGGCCTAAAGTGATTTCGTTGTAGACACCGCTGAGACTGGCTTCTTTTTCGGTAATGGTTGCCGTTTCGTTGGCGGCAAGCGTAATGGTAGTGCGCATGACAGACGGATCTCCGGGCTTTCTCAGGGGCGGCGCGCTTTTCTTCTTGTGCTTCTGTCCGATAGGCGTGTGCGCCGTCGCTCGCCTGATCATGGGATGTGCCCGCGCCCTGTCGCCCCCTGGCGCTACCGCTTTTTATTATTTGGACACAATTCGATATTTTCCCTTATTTTTGTTGCTTTTGGATTGAGGGATCGCAAGAAAAGCGGGGGGCTAGGGGTAAGTCCTAGTCGTGGTTCCCAGTCTCGTTTGTCGACAAAAAAACCGGCGCACGAGGCGCCGGTTTTTTCTTGGCAAGCCGTCGTTGCGGCTAGCGCTTGAGCTTGGCGAACGCATCCGCCATCGCGCTGTTCATCATGCCGCCACCACCGCCGCCGCCATTGCCGCCGCGGCCGCCGTCGCCCTGGCCACGGCGGGCCGGACGGTCGCTGCCCTTGGGGGCGGCGTCGCCCGAGCGCCGGGCCGGCGCGGCCGTGTCGTTCAGGCGCATGGTCAAGGCCACGCGCTTGCGCGCCACGTCCACTTCCAGCACCTTCACGCTCACGGTCTGGCCCACGCGCACCACGTCGCGAGGATCCTTGACGAACTTCTCGGCGAGCGCCGAGATGTGGACCAGGCCGTCCTGGTGCACGCCGATGTCCACGAACGCGCCGAAGTTCGCCACGTTGGTGACCACGCCTTCGAGCACCATGCCGGGATACAGGTCGTTCAGCGTTTCCACGCCTTCCTTGAACTGGGCAGTCTTGAACTCGGGGCGCGGGTCGCGGCCGGGCTTTTCCAGTTCGGCGAAGATGTCGCGCACGGTCGGCAGGCCGAAGCGCTCGTCGGTGAAGTCCGATGGCGACACGCCCTTGAGCGCCTCGCGCTGGCCGATGATCTGCTTCACCTCGGCCTTGATCTTGGCGACGATGCGCTCGACCACCGGATAGGCTTCCGGGTGCACCGAGGACGCGTCCAGCGGATTGTCGCCGTTGGGGATGCGCAGGAAGCCGGCGGCCTGCTCGAAGGCCTTGTCGCCGAAGCGCGGCACCTTGAGCAGCATGCTGCGGGTGGCGAAGGCGCCGTTCTCGTCGCGCCAGGCCACGATGTTCTTGGCCAGCAGCGAGTTCAGGCCCGACACGCGCGTCAGCAGGGCAGCCGAGGCCGTGTTCACGTCCACGCCCACGGCGTTCACGCAATCCTCGACCACGGCGTCCAGCGAGCGCGCCAGCTCGCGCTGGTTCACGTCGTGCTGGTACTGGCCCACGCCGATGGCCTTGGGATCGATCTTGACCAGCTCGGCCAGCGGATCCTGCAGGCGGCGCGCGATCGATACGGCGCCGCGCAGCGTCACGTCCAGGTCCGGGAATTCCTGCGCGGCCAGTTCCGACGCGGAGTAGACCGAGGCGCCGGCCTCGGAGACCACCACGCGCGTGACCTTCAGGTCGGGGAAGCGTTCCATCATGTCGCCCACCAGCTTCTCGCTTTCGCGCGAGGCGGTGCCGTTGCCGATGGCGATCAGGTCGACCTTGTGGCGCCCGACCAGCGCGGCCAGCGTGTTGATGGTGCCTTCGCGGTCGCGACGCGGCTCGAAGGGGTAGACGGTGGTGGTGTCGACGACCTTGCCGGTCTGGTCGATCACGGCGACCTTGCAGCCGGTGCGGATGCCGGGGTCCAGGCCCAGCACGGCTTTGGGGCCGGCCGGCGCGGCCAGCAGCAGGTCTTTCAGGTTGGCCGCGAACACGCGGATCGCCTCGGCTTCGCCGCTCTCGCGCAGGCGGCCGATGAGCTCGCTTTCAAAGGCCGTGAGCAGCTTGACGCGCCAGGTCCAGCGGCATACCTCGCCCAGCCAGCGGGCGCGCGGCGTGGCGTCCAGCGCGAACAAGCCGCGGCCCAGCTTGAGGAAGTCGGCGATGCGCGCCACGCAGGGGTGGGGCGTCTGCGCCTCGAGCTCGGCTTCCAGGCCCAGGCGCAGCTCCAGCACGCCTTGCTGGCGGCCGCGCAGCAGCGCCAGGATGCGGTGCGAGGGCAGGGTGCGCAGCGGCTCGTTGAAGTCGAACCAGTCGCGGAAATTGGCGCCTTCGGTTTCCTTGCCGTCCACCACCTTCGAGTACAGCAGGCCGGTGGACCACAGGTGCTCGCGCATGTCGGCCAGCAGGTCCGCGTTCTCGGCGTAGCGCTCTGCGAGGATGTCGCGGGCGCCGTCCAGCGCGGCCTTGGCGTCGGTGATCGAGGCTTCGGGATTCAGGTACTGCGCGGCCAGCGCGGCCGGATCGCAGCCCGGATCGGCCAGGATGGCGTCGGCCAGCGGTTCCAGGCCCGCTTCGCGGGCGATCTGGGCGCGCGTGCGGCGCTTGGGCTTGTAGGGCGCGTACAGGTCTTCCAGGCGCTGCTTGGTGTCGGCGGCGGCGATTTCCTGCTGCAGCTCGGGCGTCAGCTTGCCCTGTTGCGAGATGGATTCCAGGATGGCGCCGCGACGCTCTTCGAGCTCGCGCAGATAGCCCAGGCGGACTTCCAGGTTGCGCAGCACCGTGTCGTCCAGGCCGCCGGTGGCTTCCTTGCGGTAGCGGGCGATGAAAGGCACCGTGGCGCCGTCGTCCAGCAGCTCGACCGCGGCTGCGATTTGGTTGGCGCGCACGCCGAGCTCGGTGGCGAGCAAAGCGACGATGCGGGCGTTGTCGACGCCGGCGGCGACGTTCGTGATAACGGAAGTTTCAGACATCTCGATACGACGACAAAAAGGAAAAACAAGGGGCGGATTGTGCCACAAGCCACTGTTACAGAACGTGGCAGGGTGGACCAATCCGTCCCTATGAATGGAGGGTTGGGCCGGAAAAGCGGGGCGGCTCCAGGTATCATCTGGTCCTTTCCCCACACACGCGTTTTGCGCCAGAACCGCCGACCGGCGCCGGTCCGGACGCGGTCGCGGCCAGCGCTAGGCTGCATCGATGCTGGACCTGGACATATCCGAATTCTTCGCCGAGGACGGGCCGCTGGCCTCGGCCATGCCCGGCTACAAGCCGCGCCCCGCGCAGATCGAGCTGGCGCAGGCCATCGGCCAGGCCATCCAGGACCGCGCCACGCTCGTCGCCGAGGCCGGCACCGGCATCGGCAAGACCTGGGCCTACCTTGTACCCGCCTTCATTCAGGGCGGCAAGGTGCTGATTTCCACAGGCACCCGCACGCTGCAGGACCAGTTGTTTTCGCGCGATCTGCCGCGCGTGCGCGCGGCGCTGGCCGCGCCGGTGACGGCCGCGCTGCTCAAGGGGCGCGGCAACTATATCTGCCACTATCACCTGGACCGCATGCAGGGCGACGAGCGCGCCCTGAAATCGCGTTCCGAGATCGCGCAGCTGCGCCAGATCCAGGTGTTCGCCGGCATCTCCAAGACCGGCGACCGGGGCGATCTGGCGCAGATACCCGAAGACGCCGAGATCTGGCAGCGCGTGACCTCCACGCGCGAGAACTGCCTGGGCCAGGAATGTCCGCGCATCCGCGACTGTTTCGTGGTCAAGGCGCGGCGCCAGGCGCAGGACGCCGACGTGGTGGTGGTCAACCACGCGCTCTTCATGGCCGACCTGGTGCTGCGCGAAGAGGGCGTGACCGACCTGCTGCCCGAGGCCGACACGGTGATCTTCGACGAAGCCCACCAGCTGCCCGACACGGCCACGCGTTTCCTGGGCAGCAGCGTGTCCACGCACCAGCTGCTGGATTTCGGCCGCGCGCTGGAAGCGGCGGGCCTGGCCTACGCGCGCGAAGCCGCGCGCTGGAGCGACGTCAGCCGCCACCTGGAAACCGCCGCGCGCGAGCTGCGGCTGGTCTGTGCGCCGCTGGACAAGCTGCCGGGCCGCAAGGCGACCTTCGAGGCGATGCCCGAGGCCGAGGAATTCGACCAGGCGCTGGCGGTGCTGCGCGAGGCCGTGGACACGGCCACCAACGCGCTGGGCGCGGTCGCCGAAAAGCATCCCGACCTGATGGCGGCGGCGCGCAGCGGCGCCGAGATCTCCGCGCGCCTGAAGCGCTGGGCCACGCCGGCGCGCGCCGGCTCGCAGGCCGACGAAGACGGCTGGGGCCGCGACGACCAGTCGGCCGAGACGGCGGCGGGCGACGGCCTGTCCACGCCCGTGGCGCTGCTCGAGGGCGCGGCCGCGGCCATGCAATGGACCGGCCCGGCCGTGCGCTGGGTCGAGCACGGCCTGCATCATGTGCGTCTGCATTCCGCGCCCCTGTCGGTGGCGCAGGCCTTCTCGAAATTCCGCAAGCCCGGCCAGGCCTGGATCATGACCTCGGCCACGCTGTCGGTGAATGGCGAGTTCGAGCACTTCACCGGCCAGCTTGGCCTGGACAAGGCGCGCACGGGCAAATGGGAGTCGCCGTTCGACTATCCCGAGCAGGCGCTCCTGTTCGTGCCGCGCGGCATGCCCGAGCCGCAGTCGCCGCAGTTCCTGGACCGTTTCGTGCAGACGCTGCTGCCCTTGCTGGAAGCCAGTCCCGGCGGCACGCTGGTGCTGTGCACGACGCTGCGCGCGGTGGACAAAGTGGCCAGCCTGCTGGCCGACGCCTTCGATGACGCCGGCCATGAATGGCCGCTGCTCAAGCAGGGCGACGCCACGCGCCGCGACCTGCTCGAACGCTTCTGCAAGCTGCCGCATCCGGTGCTGGTGGGCAGCGCCAGCTTCTGGGAAGGCATCGACCTGCCCGGCGACGTGCTGACGCTGGTGGCCATCGACAAGCTGCCTTTCGCGCCGCCCGACGATCCGGTGATCGAGGCGCGGCTGCGCGCCTGTCGCGCGCAGGGCGGCAATCCTTTCGCCGAATATCAGCTGCCCGAGGCCGCGATCTCGCTCAAGCAGGGCGCGGGACGCCTGATCCGCACGGAATCCGATTGGGGCGTGCTGATGGTGGGTGACGGCCGTCTGGTCGAAAAGCCTTATGGCAAGCGTCTTTGGCGCGGCCTGCCGCCGTTTGCCCGCACGCGCGAGCTGGATGAGGCGCTGGCGTTCTACCGGCGCAAGGGCGAGGGCGGCTGAGCGGCGCGCCTCCCGCGCAGGTTCTTGATCGCCCGCGGCGGCGGGCAAAAAAAATCCCCTCGTCAGAGGGGATTTTCTTGCCCATGCGTGAAGTGGTCAGAACGGGTTCCACCAGCTCTTGTCGGCCTTCAGTCCCTTGGACTTGAAGTTGCTGTTGGGGAAGTTCTTGTCGTATACGCGCTGCGCGTCGTTCTTCAGGTCGGTCATGCCGAGCTTGTCGTAGGACTGCACCATCAGGTAGAGCGCCTCTTCGGTGGCGGGCGCGCCCTCGAAGTCGGTGATCACGGTCTGGGCCCGGTTGGCCGCCGCCACGTAGGCGCCGCGCTCGTAGTAGTAGCGGGCCACGTAGACTTCGTTCATGGCGATGGTGTTGACCAGCCAGTTCACGCGCAGCTCGGCGTCGCGCGCGTACTTGCTGTCGGGATAGCGCTTGATCAGCTCGTTGAAGGCGTCGTAGGACGCGCGCAGGCCCTTGGGGTCGCGTTCGGCCGGATCCTGCCCGGTGATGTTGCTCATGAACGCGCTTTGCGGCGTGAAATTGATCAGGCCCTTCAGGTACAGCGCGTAGTCGGTGCCAGGATGGTTGGGGTAGAGCTGCTGGAAGCGGTCGATGGCGGCCAGGGCCTGCTCGTTTTCGCCGTCCTTCCAGTTGACGTAGGCCAGCTCGAGCAGCGCCTGCTGGGCATAGACGCCGAACGGGTAGCGGCTTTCGATGGCGGTCAGGCGCTCGCGCGCTTCCTTCCAGCCGCCGGAGGAGATCTCGGCTTTGGCGTCGGCATACAGCTGCTCGGCGCTCCAGTTGGCGGTCTTGTCGTATTTGCTGCTGGTCGAACCGCAGCCGGCGATGGCCAGCACGGCGAATAGCGCGACGACCGCGCGCAAGACCGGCCCGCTACGGGAGGCGGGAATCGAGGGAGCTGCGGAACGGTGAATCACGAGAATCGTATCCTTGGTGTTAGCATGGCAGGCTGATTATATGATTTGTCTCCATGTCTGATACAGCCGTCAGCGCAGATCCCGATTTCGACGAGGATTCCGAGGGCGAAGACCTCGGGGTTGGTCCCGATTCCGGTCCGAATTCCGACCCGGGTTCATCCTCCCAGGCGGCCGCTGGCGCGCCGCAACTGCTTACCGTTCCGCCGGGCACCCGGGCCGATCGCCTGGACAAGGTGCTGGCGGGCCTCATGCCCGAGCATTCCCGCAGCCGCCTGCAAGGTTGGATCGAGGCCGGCAAGGTGCTGGTCAACGGCGGCCCGGCCAAGGTCCGGCAGGTGGTCGGCCCCGACGACGAACTGACCGTCTGGACGCAGCCCGCGCCCGAAACGCGGGCTTTCGCGCCCGAACCCGTGGATTTCGAGGTGGTGGACGCCAGCCCGGACTGGATCGTGGTCAACAAGCCCGCCGGGCTGGTGACGCATCCCGGCGCCGGCAACTGGAGCGGCACCTTGCTCAATGGCTTGCTGCACCGCTATCCCGAGCTGGCCCAGGTGGCCCGCGCCGGCATCGTGCACCGGCTGGACAAGGACACGTCCGGACTGATGGTCGTGGCCCGCAATGAAACCGCCCAGACCCATCTGGTACGGCAACTGCAGGCCCGCAGCATGGGACGCGAATATATCGCCCTGGCGCATGGCTGGCTGGGGGCGGCCGGCAAGGTCGATCGCCCCATCGGCCGCGATGCCCGGGTGCCGGTGCGCATGAGCGTGGAACGGCCGGTGGCGCCCAAGCCCGCCGTCACGCATTACTTTCCTTCACGCCGCGGCGAGGTCGATCCCGGCGGCCGGGTGTGCGAAGTGGTCTGCCGCCTGGAAACCGGCCGCACGCACCAGATCCGCGTGCACATGGCCAGCCTGGGCCATCCTTTGCTGGCCGACGTGCTGTACGGCGGCAAGACCGTCGCGGGCGCGGGGCGGCAGATGCTGCACGCCCGCGCGCTGCATTTCGAAGACCCGGGCGGCCGGGGCGAGGTCCGGTTCAGCGCCGTCGTGCCGGCCGACATGGCGCAGGTTCAGGAAAACATCGTATGGAACGCGTGATTCAAGGATTGCCCGTGGTGACCGGCCCGCAGTGGGCCGGCGTCGAGTATTTCTGCACCACGCGCGCCGGCGGCGTCGGCGTGGCGCCGCACGACACCTTCAATCTCGGCCGTCGCGCCGAGGACAATCCCGACACCGTGGCCGAGAACCGCCGGCGCCTGCGCGCCGCGCTGCCGGCCGAGCCGCTGTGGCTGCGCCAGGTACACGGCGCCGATGTCGTCGACGCCGACGATCCCGCCACGCCGCAGGAGCCGGCCGCCGACGCCAGCGTCACGGCGCGGCCGGGCCGGGTGCTGGCCGTGATGGTGGCCGATTGCCTGCCGGTGGTGATCGCCGACGACGCCGGCCGCGTGTTGGGCGTGGCCCATGCCGGCTGGCGCGGGCTGTCCGGCGGGGTGCTGGAGCGCACCCTGGCGGCCATGCGGGCCAAGGCGCCGGATGCCGGCGGCTGGCGCGCCTGGGTCGGGCCGGGTATCGGCCCTGACGCCTTCGAGGTGGGTCGGGATGTGCTGGACGCCTTCATGGCCGACGATCCGGCCACGGAATCCTATTTCCGCCCCCGGCCGGGCCTGCCCGGCAAATGGCTGGCCGACTTGCCTGGACTGGCCGAGTTCCGCCTGCGGCGCGCGGGCGTCGGGGACGTGACGCTGAGCCGCCTGTGCACGGTTGCGGACGGCGGGCGCTTCTTTTCGTACCGGCGCGACGGGATAACCGGGCGGATGGCGCTGCTGGCCTGGCTGTCCTAGGTCAAGTCTGATGTAGCGCAAAGCGCGGCCGGCGGGCCTTTGCTACCCTGGCGGGCCTCTCCTTGTATTCCCGCATTGACAGTCCCGGACCCCGCATGCAACATCAATCGCGCAGTGTCGATAACAAGGTGTCGAAGTGAACGCCAATCTCTCCGCAGGACCCATTCCGGTGAGCGTGGCACCGGACGTTCTGGCCGACATTCAGGCCGAGTTTTCCCGCGAATGGCAGCGCCTGTGCGATGACGCCCGGCAAGGCGCGCTGCCGCCGCCGTCCGACCGGCGCTTCGCGGGTCCGGCCTGGGCCGCCCAAGGCTCGCACCTGCTGATGGCGCATGCCTACCTGCTGTCGGCCCGCGCCATGTCGCGCCTGGTCGATGCGGCGCAGGTCAGCGAACCGCTGCGCGAGCGCCTGCGCTTTTCCGTCATGCAATGGGTCGACGCGCTGTCGCCGTCCAACTTCCTGGCGCTCAATCCCGATGCGCAGCAGTCCATCGTGGAAAGCGCCGGCCGCGCGCTGACCGAAGGCGTGGCCAACCTGCTGGGCGACGTCAAGAAAGGGCGCATCACCCAGACCGACGAATCGCAGTTCGAGATCGGCCGCAACGTGGCCGTGACGCCGGGCGAAGTGGTGTTCGAGAACCGGCTGATCCAGCTGATCCAGTACGCCCCCCTGACCGCGACCGTGCACGAGCGTCCGCTGGTGATCGTGCCGCCAAACATCAACAAGTTCTACATCCTGGATCTGCAGCCCGAGAATTCCTTCGTCCGGCACGCGGTGGAGCAGGGCTATACGGTGTTCCTGGTTTCCTGGCGCAACCCGGTGTCCAGCGACACCGACGGCATCGATCGCGCCACCTGGTCCGACTACCTGGACGACGCGGTGCTGCAAGCGCTGCGCGTGGCCAGCGACATCACCAAGCAGCCCAAGGTCAACGCCCTGGGCTTCTGCGTGGGCGGCACGATGCTGGCTTCCGCGCTGGCCCTGGCCGAGGCGCGCGGCGAGCACCCGGTGGCCTCGCTCACGCTGCTGACCACGCTGCTCGATTTCCACGATACCGGCGTGCTCAAGGTCTTCGTCGACGAGGCGCACGCGCTGCTGCGCGACCACCAGTTCGGCAGCGGCGGACTGATGCCGGGCCGCGACCTGGCCACCACGTTCTCGTTCCTGCGGCCCAACGAGCTGGTCTGGAACTACGTGGTGGGCAACTATCTCAAGGGCCAGAAGCCGCCGGCGTTCGACCTGCTCTTCTGGAACGGCGACAGCACCAACCTGCCCGGGCCGTTCTTTTCCTGGTACTTCCGCAACACCTACCTGGAAAACAATCTCAAGGTGCCGGGCCGGGCGCAGGCCGCGGGCCTGCCGCTGGACCTGACGCGGCTGACCATGCCGGCCTACATATTCGGTTCGCGCGAGGACCATATCGTGCCCTGGACGGCGGCCTACGCGTCCACGCAGCTGCTGCGCGGACCGCAGCGCTTCGTGCTGGGCGCGTCGGGACACATCGCCGGCGTGGTCAATCCGCCCGCGAAGAAGCGCCGCAGCTACTGGGTCATGGAGCGCGATGGCGGGCCGGGCAACCCCTTGCCCGGCGATCCCAACGCCTGGCTGGCGCAGACCGTCGAGCAGCCGGGCAGCTGGTGGCCGGACTGGAGCGCCTGGCTGGCCGGCCATTCGGGCAAGCAGGTCAAGGCGCGCGTCAAATTGGGCAATGCCAGCCATCGGCCGATCGAGCCGGCGCCTGGCAGGTACGTGAAGGTCCGGGCCGCCTGAGGCCGCGTTCGCGGCTGGTCCGGAGCAGATGAGCAAAAGCAGTCAATCAAACGAATCGTCCGTCGCACACAGGAGGAAGTATGAGCGGGAAACTGGCTTACGTAACAGGCGGGATGGGCGGAATCGGCACCTCTATTTGCCAGCGCTTGGCCAAGGAAGGCTTTCGCGTCGTGGCGGGTTGCGGCCCCAGCCGGAATTACCAGCAATGGCTGGATGAACAGGCCGCGCAAGGCTATACGTTCCATGCCTCGGTGGGCAACGTCTCCGATTGGGACTCCACCGTGAAGGCGTTCGAGAAGGTCACGGCCGAACTCGGCCAGGTGGACGTGCTGGTCAACAATGCGGGCATCACCCGCGACGGCCTGTTCCGCAAGATGAGCGCGGACGACTGGCGCACGGTGATCGACACCAACCTCAACAGCCTGTTCAACGTGACCAAGCAGGTCATCGACGGCATGGTCGAGAAGCAGTGGGGGCGCATCATCAACATCAGCTCGGTGAATGGCCAGAAGGGCCAGTTCGGCCAGACCAACTACTCCACGGCCAAGGCCGGCATCCATGGCTTCACGATGGCGCTGGCGCAGGAAGTCGCCAGCAAGGGCGTGACGGTCAACACGATCTCGCCGGGCTATATCGGCACGGACATGGTCCGCGCGATCCGCCCCGACGTGCTGGAGAAGATCGTCGCCACCATCCCGGTGCGCCGCCTGGGCACGCCGGAGGAAATCGCGTCGATCACGGCGTGGCTGGCGTCGGATGAATCCGGCTTTTCGACGGGCGCGGACTTCTCGCTCAACGGCGGCCTGCACATGGGCTGACGCATGTGGGGCCGCCGGTTGGCGGCCCTGGCGCCGGGCGGCTTCGGGGAGAAGGCCGCCCGGCATTACACTTGACCTATCCAAAGCTTGAGAGATCGCCCGATCCGGGGACAAACACATGACGCAAGCACAAACCGGCGCCAGCCTGCGCCTGATTAAAAAATATCCCAACCGTCGTCTGTACGACACCCGGACCAGCACCTACATCACCTTGGCCGATGTCAAGCAACTGGTTCTGGCCAACGAGGAGTTCCAGGTCGTCGACGCCAAGAGTTCCGAAGACCTGACCCGCAGCATCCTGCTTCAGATCATCCTGGAAGAAGAGAGCGGCGGCATGCCCATGTTCTCGTCGAACATGCTGTCGCAGATCATCCGCTTCTATGGTCACGCCATGCAGGGCATCATGGGCTCCTACCTGGAGAAGAATATCCAGGCCTTCATGGAAATCCAGCAGCGCATGGCCGAGCAGTCCAAGGGCCTGTATGGCAGCCAGTTCGGCCCGGAGGCCTGGACGCAGTTCATGAACGTGCAGACGCCCATGCTGCAGAACATGATGAACAACTACATCGACCAGAGCAAGAACCTGTTCGTGCAGATGCAGGACCAGATGCAGGACCAGACCCGCGCCATGTTCTCGACCTTCCCGTTCACGCCGGGCGGGAACCCGGGCGGACGCAAGTAGGCAGGCAAGGCCGGCCGCCGTCGCGGCGGTCCGGGAACGAAGCCGGCGCGGTGCGCCGGCTTTTTTGCGGGCTTGATCCGGCGCAATCGTCCGCCTGTTTCCGGCGGTTCCGGTTCAGGGAGATGTCAGATTCTTTGGTTACATTAATGAAAACGGTTCTTGTTTATGTTTTAAGAACCATCGTTTCATCCATGTATCGAGGAATATGCACATGATCAAGAAAGCCTTGGCGCTGGCCATTGTCGGTTTGAGCGTGTCTGCCGCGCAGGCGGCCGAATACCCCATCGGCAAGCCGGTACAGAAGGGCGGCATGGAAATCGGCGCGGTGTACCTGCAGCCGATCGAAATGGACCCTCCCGGCATGATGCGTCCGGCCAAGGATTCCGACGTGCACCTCGAAGCCGACATCCACGCCACCGCGGACAACAAGACCGGCTTTCCGGAAGGCGAGTGGGTGCCCTACCTGGTCGTGAACTACGAGATCCAGAAGGTCGGCAGCCAGAACGTGCAGAAGGGCACCTTCATGCCCATGGTCGCCAACGACGGCCCGCACTACGGCGAGAACATCAAGCTCGAAGGCCCGGGCAAGTACAAGCTGAAGTACTCGATCCTGCCGCCGACCGCCAACAAGATGAATCACTTCGGCCGCCATGTCGACAAGGAAACGGGCGTGGGCCCGTGGTTCGAGCCGATCGACCTGGAATATGAATTCGTCTACGCCGGCACCGGCAAGAAGGGCGGCTACTGATCGTGCGTCGCCTGCTCAGCGTCATCGCGGCGGCCCTGATCGGCGCCGCCGCGCCGGCGGCGGCCGACGAGCTGCCCACGTTCACCTTGACCTTCAAGCCGAACGGCACGTTCGAGCCCGCCACGCTGGAAGTTCCGGCGGGGCGCTTCAAGATCGAACTCATCAACGAGAGCAACGAGCCGGTGGAATTCGAGAGCATCCCGCTGCGCAAGGAAAAAGTGCTGGGCCCGGGCGTGAAATCCTTCGTGGTGATCACGATCTCCCGTCCCGGCGAGTATCCGTTTTTCGATGACTTTCACCAGAACGTGAAAGGCACCTTGGTGGTCAAGCCCAAGGAATAGGTCGGTAGCAAGACATGGAACAGGTCCTCTTTATCGTCTGGCGCGAAAGCGTCGAAGCCCTGCTGGTGGTGGGCATCCTGTACACCTGGCTGCGCGCCGCGCCGCAAGGCAAGCGCGGCCTGGCCTACCTGTGGGGCGGCGTCGCCGCCGGCGCGGCGCTGGCCGTGGCGCTGGCGCTGGTGCTGCTGGGCATCTCGTCCTGGCTCAGCGACGAGGGCCAGGAATGGTTCCAGGGCATCATGTCGCTGGCCGCCTGCGCGCTGGTGGTGCAGATGGTCATCTGGATGAAGAAGCACGGCCGCACGCTCAAGAGCGAGCTTGAAGGCGGCGCGCGCACCTCGGTGGCCAATGACAACTGGTGGGGCCTGTTCCTGCTGGTGGCGATCGCCGTGGCCCGCGAGGGCAGCGAGACCGTGGTCTTCCTGTACGGCACCGTGTCGGCGGGCGAGGGCGGCGGCGACATGATCAAGCTGGCCCTGGCCGGCGTGGGCGGTTTCATCGCCGCGCTGCTGACCTTCTGGCTGCTGCAGCTGGGCGGCAAGCTGATCACCTGGCGCCGCTTTTTCCGCGTCACCGAGATCCTGTTGCTGCTGCTGGCCGGCGCCCTGCTGGTCGGCGGGCTCGACCGGCTGATCTCGCTGGACGTGGTCCCGGCCATCGTCGATCCGGTCTGGGACACCTCGGCGCTGTTGAGCGACAGCACCGGCCTTGGCAAGATCCTGGCGGATTTCGCCGGCTACCGCGCCATGCCGGCCCTGATCTCGGTGCTTGTCTGGGTGGCGTACTGGATCCTGGTCTGGGCGCTGCTGCGCTGGGCCGGCGCCAAGCCCGCCCCGGCGCCGTCGGCGGCTCGCAGCGCGTCCTGATCCGGCACGTCGGCGGATGACAGACACATGAAGGTTTAGATATGGCCGCAGCACTCGGGAGGGCGACCTCCCGTATCGCCGATTTTCTCCGTGACCATGCCCCCCTGTTGCGCAAGCTGCAGTGGGGCATTGTCGCGATATACGCTTTCCTGCTGATCGTGCCGGCGGTGCTGCCGCTGCCGGACAATTCGGCCTCGGTCGTCAATAACCTGACCATCGTCGCGCAGTTCGCGTTCTGGGGCGTGTGGTGGCCGTTCGTGCTGGTGTCCATGCCCATCCTCGGGCGCGCCTGGTGCGGCTGGCTCTGTCCGGAAGGCATGCTGACCGAATGGGCCAGCGAGCGCGGGCGCGGCAAGGCCATCCCGAAGTGGATGCGCTGGGGCGGCTGGCCCTTCGTCGCCTTCGCGCTCACCACGGTCTATGGCCAGCTGGTCAGCGTCTACCAATACCCGCTGGCGGTGCTGGCGGTGCTGGGCGGGTCCACCGTGGCCGCCATGATCGTGGGCTATCTGTACGGTCGCAACAAGCGCGTCTGGTGCAAGTACCTGTGCCCGGTCAACGGCGTATTCAACCTGCTGGCCAAGCTCGCGCCCTGGCACTTCAAGGTCGACGAAGAAAAGTGGCGTCATCCGGTGATCCGCATCGAGCCCATCAACTGTGCGCCGCTCGTGCCCCTGCGCCACATGAAGGGCGCGGGCGACTGCCATGTCTGTGGCCGCTGCAGCGGCTACCGCGGCGCCATTGCGCTGACGCCGCGCTCGCCGGAAGCCGAGATCGTCCACGTCACCGAAGGCGAACCCTGGCAGACCGCGTTGCTGTGCTTCGGTCTGATGGGCATCGCCATCGGCGCCTTCCTGTGGAGCGCCAGCCCCTGGTATGTGAGCGCCAAGCAATGGGCCGCGACCTGGCTGGTCGAGCACGACATCATGTGGCCGCTGCTGGACAATGCGCCCTGGTTCATCCTCACGCACTATCCCGAGGTCAACGACAGCTTTTCCTGGCTGGACGGCGCCGGCATCCTGATGTTCGTGGTCGGCGCCACGATCTGCGTCGGCGGCGCGGCCTATCTGTCGCTGTGGATCGCCGATCGCATCGCGCCGGCGCCGGCCGTGCCCGGCGCGGCCGCCACGCGCTGGGGCCGGCCCGGCCTGCACAAGCTGGCGCAGGCCTTGATTCCGTCCGCCGGCATCGGCGTGTTCCTGGGCCTGTCGGCCACCACGGTCAACCTGCTCAAGCATGAAGGCGTGCAGGCGGGCTGGGCCGCGCCGGTGCGCTTCACGCTGCTGACGCTGGCGGTGCTGTGGACGCTGCGTCTGTTCGCGCGGCTGTTGGCCGCAAGGCCCGGCGGCGTGCCGCGCAAAGTATTGGCGTGGCTGGTGCTGGCGGCTGGCCTGGCGCCGTTCTGCTGGTCCTGGGTGCTGTTCTTCGCCATCTGGTGAACCAGGCGGCGAAGGCGGCGGCGCTTTGAGATAAAGTGTTGGGCCCGGCCGTGTCCGCGGCCCAACCCAGAGACTCTCGCGCCCGCTCGCCATGACCGATTACGCCTTCCGCCTGCTCAACGTCTTCGCCACCAACGACTCCGCCTTCAGCGGCAACCAGCTCTGTGTGTTCGAGGACGCGCGCGGCCTGGACGACGCCGTCATGCTGCAGCTGGCCGCGCAGTTCAATCTGTCCGAAACCACCTTCATCCTGCCGTCCGAGCAGGCGGATGCGCGCGTGCGCATCTTCACGCCCGGCTACGAAATGAAGTTCGCCGGCCACCCCACGCTGGGCACCGCGCAGGTGGTGCGCGACCTGCTGAAGACCGGGGATGCGCTGACCCTGGAGTTCAAGGCGGGCGTGGTGCCGGTGACGGCGCAGGGCGATGCCTGGACCTTCACCGCGCCTTGTCCGAACGGAGTCGGCACCGCCGCGCCGGCGCTGGGCCGCGCCGAGATCGCCGGCCTGGTCGGCCTGAACGAGGATGACCTGCTGGGCGATCCCATCTGGATCGATACCGGCGCGGACCAGCTGCTGGTGCCGCTGCGCAGCGTGGACGCGGTGCGTCGCGCGCTGCCGGACAGCTCGCAACTGGACCGCTGGCAGGAAAGCAGCCTGGGACGCAAGACCACGTATCTGTTCGCTTTCGACGAAGGCGCGGTCGAAGCCGGCCGGCTGGTGGTCGAGGCGCGCTATTTCTTCGCCAAGGCCGGCGGCGGCGTGGACGAGGACGCGGCCACCGGCTCGGCCTGCGCCAACCTGGGGGGTTGGCTGCAGGCGCAGGGCCGCGCCTTGCCGGCCAGCCTCGTGGTGCGCCAGGGCGCGCAGATCGGCCGGCCCAGCCGTCTGCTGCTGGATGTGTCGGCCGACGGCCGCATCCAGGTGGGCGGCCGCGCGCTCGATATCGGGCGCGGCGTCATCACGCTCTGACATCGGTCGCGCAAAAAAAAAGCGCCCGTGCCGTGGCACGGGCGCCTTCAGGCGCATGAGATCCGGCCTACTTCTTGTTCTTGGCGGGATCCACCTTGATGTTGTTCATCACCTGCTTGACGCCTTCGATGCCGCGGGTGACCTTGGCGGCGTGGTCGGCTTCGGCGGCGGTGCCCACCGTGCCGGTCAGCGTGGCGACGCCGTTGTTGGTTTCAACCGCGATGTCCAACGCGCTGAGCTGCTTGTCGGCCACGAAGGCGGCCTTGACCTTGGTGGTCACGGTCGCGTCGGACGCGTACTCGCCCACGGACTGCTTGGGCTTGTTGTCGGCGTCGGCGGCGTAAGCCATGGAAGTGAAGACGGCGCCCGTGCCCAGTGCGGCGGCGGCGATCAGCTTGCGGATTTCCATAGATAGTGCTCCTGGTTGGTTAGAATTCGGCGCGTCGTGGACGCGATGGCTGTGACGGCTTGTCGCCGTTATTTTTTGCGGAAACTGCCGCCCAGCAGGGACAGCAGCGCCAGGACGAGAAAGACGAAGAACAGGATCTTGGCGATGCCCACGGCGGCGCCGGCGATGCCGCCGAAGCCCAGGATCGCGGCGATGATCGCGATCACGAAGAAAACCACGGCGTAGTGCAGCATGTCAGCTTCTCCCGGTGGTCGTTAACGGAATCAGGCGTGGTTCAGCGATTCTGGTCGAAGAAGTCGCGGACTTCCTTCTGCGCCTGTTCCTTGGTCTTGCCATAGCGTTCCTGGATCAGGCCCGCCAGGCGTTCGGCGTTGCCCTCGCTGCGGGTCAGCTCGTCGTCGGTGAGTTCACCCCAGGCGGCCTTGGCCTTGCCCGTCAGTTGCTTCCACTTGCCAGCGATGATGTCGTTGTTCATAAGTACCTCTCTGCGTGTGTGCGAATGTCGGCTTATGGCCGTAAGCGCTGTGTTCGCGGTTGAGTAGGACGCTGATCAGCATGGCTCCACCGTACGTGCCGGCCGGAAGGGCTGTCAAACCTGGCTGTGGGCAAATGTAACGGTGGTGATGGGGACAAATCCCCGCGTTTCCGACCGGGTGAAGGCAAGCCTGCGCCCAGAGAGGGAGTTACATTTGAGCAACGTCTTGTCCCGTTTTGAGCGGGGCAGGTAACGGGATCTGAGGGCGTTTTCGCGCGCGCCGCCAGCGCATGTCCGGCTGCGCGCCGCGTGCGATTGGCGGCGGACGAGCGCGCTGGTATCTTCGTCCGGGAGGCCGCCGGATGTCGGCGGCAATGAGCAAGGAGTCAAGCATGCCGAAACGAATCTGCGCCGCGCTGATGCTGGCGCTGGCCGTCCTGGCGACGGCGGGCTGCGCGGGCACGGACCGCTTCCAGGCGCAGGCGGACGTGGTCCGCGCCTACGGCTAGGTCCGGGCAGCAACAAAAAGCGAACGGGGCGCTCGGCAAGCGCCCCGTTCGCTTATCGCCGGCTACGGACCGGAATCAGGCTTCCCGGATGCGCTTGGCGATGTGCTCCAGCGCTTCCTCGACCTGGTCGACCAGGATCAGGCACAGGTCGCCGGCCTGCAGGCGCGCCAGCGCCGTGTCGATGGCCAGGAACTCGCCGTAGATCTCATCGACCTGCTTGGCGCGGGTGGCGTTGACCAGGCCCTGGCGCAGCAGCGCCACCACTTCGCCGTCGGCGCGGCCGCGCTGGCACTGGTCCTGGTAGAGCAGCACGTCGTCGAAGGCTTCGCCCAGGATCTCGGTCTGCATGCGGATGTCCTCGTCGCGGCGGTCGCCGGCGCCGCTGATCACCACCGAGCGCCGCTTGGCGGGCATGGCGTCCACGGCGCGCACCAGCGCCAGGATGGCGTCGGGGTTGTGGCCGTAGTCGGCGATGACCGTCGCGCCGTGATAGTCGAACACGTTGAAGCGGCCCGGCGCGGTCTGGGCGTCGTTGACGAAGCTGGCCAGCCCGCGGCGCACGATGCTCCAGTCCAGGTTCAGCCCCCAGGCCGCGGCGATGGAAGCCATCGCGTTCTCGACCTGGAAGACGATGGTGCCGTTGCGGGTGAGCGGGATCTCGGCCAGCGGGAAGCGGGTTTCCTCCGCGCCTTGGGCCGCGACGATGCTGTCGCCGTCGCGATAGACCACGCGCAGGCCCTGGGCGCGATGCGTGGCCATGATGGGATGGTTGCGGTCCTCGGCGAAATAGGTGATCGAGCCGGGGCAGCTGGCGGCCATCTCGGCGACGATGGGATCGGCGGCGTTCAGCACCGCCATGCCTGACGGATGCACGTGCTGGACGATGACGCGCTTGACCACGGCCAGGTCCTCGACCGTGCTGATGTAGCCCAGGCCCAGGTGGTCGCCCATGCCGATGTTGGTGACGATGGCCACGTTGCAGCGGTCGAACGCCAGGCCTTCGCGCAGGATGCCGCCGCGCGCGGTCTCGAACACGGCCGCGTCCACGTCGGGGTGCATGAGCACGCTGCGGGCGCTGCGCGGGCCGCTGCAGTCGCCCGTGTCGATGCGCAGGTTGTCGACGTACACGCCGTCGGAATTGGTCATGCCGATGCGGTGGCCGGCGGCGCCCAGCAGATGCGCGGTCAGGCGCACGGTGGTGGTCTTGCCGTTGGTGCCGGCCACCGCCACGACCGGGATGCGGCCGTCTTCGCCGTCGGCGTACATGTTGGCGATGATGGCCTCGCCCACGTTGCGGCCCTTGCCGAAGGACGGATTCAGGTGCATGCGCAGGCCGGGCGCGGCATTGACTTCCACCACGCCGCCGTGTTGTTCCTCCAGCGGATACAGCACGCTCTCGGCGACGATGTCCACGCCGCAGATGTCCAGGCCGATCATTCGGGCGGCCGACACGGCGCGCGCGGCCATCTCGGGATGGACCTCGTCGGTCACGTCGGTGGCCGAGCCGCCAGTGCTCAGGTTGGCGTTGTTGCGCAGGAAGATCAGCGTGCCCGGGGGCGGCACGGAATCGGCGTCATAGCCCTGTTTCTTCAGCGTGGCCAGGGCGATGTCGTCGAAGCGGATCTTGGTCAGCGAGGTGGCGTGGCCGTCGCCGCGCAGCGGGTCGGCGTTGACCTGCTCGACCAGCTGGCGGATGGTGTGGCGGCCGTCGCCGGTGACCTGCGGCGGATCGCGGCGCGAGGCCGCGACCAGGTTGCCGCCCACCACCAGCAGGCGGAAGTCATGGCCGGGGATGTAGCGCTCGACGATGACTTCCGAGCTGATTTCCTCGGCCACTTCGAAGGCCTGGATCACGCGTTCGCGCGTCTCGATGTTGACGGCCACGCCACGACCCTGGCTGCCGTCGCGCGGCTTGACCACGACCGGGCCGCCCAGTTCCTGGGCGGCTTCCCAGGCTGCTTCGGCGGAGGTGACCGAGCGGCCCAGCGGCACCGGCACGCCGGCCGCGTCCAGCAGCATCTTGGTCAGGTCCTTGTCCTGCGCGATCGATTCGGAGATGGCGCTGGTCAGGTCGGTCTCGGCGGCCTGGATGCGGCGCTGCTTGCTGCCCCAGCCGAACTGCACCATGCTGCCCTGCGTCAGGCGGCGGTAGGGAATGCCGCGCGCGGTGGCGGCGTTGACGATGGAGCCGGTGCTCGGGCCCAGGCGCACGTCCTCGTCCAGCTCGCGCAGGCGCTTGAGGGCGTCGGGCAGGTCGAAGGGCGTGTCGTCCAGCGCGGCGCGCACCAGCTGCTGGGCGAGCTCCATCGCCAGGCGGCCGACTTCTTCCTCGCTGTACTCGACCACCACCTGGAACACACCCGGTTCGATCGTGGTCGAGGTGCGACCGAACGTGACCGGGCAGCCGGCGTGGGCCTGCATGGTCAGCGAGACGATCTGCAGCACGTGGGCGATGGAGACGGCGCCCTGGTGGCCCTCGGGGCGCAGCAGGCCGGTCTGCGGCAGGCGGGCGCGCAGCCGCGCCTCGAAGTCGGGGAGGTTGTCGATGGAGCACTCGGCGTCGGCGCAGGACACGATGGCCTCGATCGCCGTGTTCTTGCTCCACAGATTGGGGCCGCGCAGCGCTCGGATGCGGGAAACTTCCATGGCAGGTATTCCTGTCTGTCTGGCTCAGGCGCGCCCCGATCAGGGCGCGCCGGGGTGGTGTCAGTGTTGCTGGATCCAGCGGCGGACCAGATCGATGGTGGGGCCGGAGAAGGCTTCGTCCGACTGCAGCAGGACGAAGTCGCCGGTGGCGATGGCGTCCAGCGCGCCGGCGATGGCCTTGCCGTGGTCGGGTTCGTCCTCGATGTGCTTGACGCGGCTGCCTTGCGCCAGGCCCTGGCGCAGCAGCGCGCGCGCCTGGCCTTCGGGACGCTTGCTGCGCACCGTGGCGTCGTCGTACAGCACCACGCGGTCGAAGGCGTCGCCCAGCAGCTTGCCCTGTTCGATCAGGTCGGCGTCGCGGCGGTCCGCGCCGGCCGAGTAGACGGCGCAGCGCGCGGTGGCGGGGAATTGGTCGATGGCGGCGATCAGCGGGCGCAGCGCCGAGGCGTTGTGCGCGTCGTCGACCACGACCGTGCTGCCGCCGCGCTCGAACAGCGTGAACTGCCAGGGCGCGTCGGCCTGATCGATGTCGAAGGTCTCGATGCCGGCGCGGATCAGCTCCACCGGAATGTCCAGTGCCCAGGCCGCGCCGACGGCGGCCAGCACGTTCTTGACCTGGAAGGCCACGCGGCCGCCGTGGGTCAGCGGGATCGCGGCCACGTCGGCCAGGCGTTCCTGGCGCGGGCCCTGCGCCAGCACGATGGCGCCGTCGCGCACGAACACGGCGCGGCCATCCTGCTGCAGGTGAGCGGCGATGGCGGGCAGGGCGGGGTCGATGCCGAAGAAGATCACGGCGCCGTCGGACAGCTCGGCCATTTCGACCACGCGCGGATCGCGCGCGTTCAGCACCGTGTAGCCGCCGGGCAGCACCACGTCCACCTGCGTGCGGAAGACGTTGAACATGCGTTCGGCGTCATTGATGTCGAAATCGCCGAGGTGGTCGGCGTCGTCGATGTTGGTGACCACGCCGACCTGGCAGCGGTCGTAGGCCAGGCCCTGGCCCAGGATCACGCTGCTGTCGTTCTCGATGACGGCGGCGTCGACGTTGCGGTTCATCAGGACGCGCGTGCCCGAGGCGAAGTCGGCGCGGTCGCCCTTCTGCACCAGGCGGCGGTCCAGGTACAGGCCCTCGCTGCAGGCCAGGCCGGTGCGCTTGCCCGACAGGTACAGCAGGCGCGCGATCAGGCGCGCGACCACGGTCTTGCCGTTGGTGCCGGTGACGCCGACGATGGGGATGCGGCCGGCGTCGCCTTCGGGGAACAGGTGGTCGACGATGGCCCGGCCCACGGGGCGGGGCGTGCCGTCGGCCGGCTTCAGGTGCATCAGCAGGCCGGGGCCGGCGTTGACTTCGACGATGGCGCCGCGCTGCTCGTCCAGCGGCCGCGAGATGTCCTCGGCCACCAGGTCCACGCCGGCGATGTCCAGGCCGACGATGCGGGCGGCCAGCGTCACGGTCGCGGCGACGCTGGGGTGGACCTTGTCGGTCACGTCGAACGCCACGTTGCCGCTGCGCTGCACCAGCACGCGCTGGCCGTCGGCGGGCACGCTGTCGGCGTCCATGCCCTGGCGGGCGATCTCCAGGCGCGCGGCGGAATCCAGGCGCACCGGGTTCAGCGGGTGATTCTCGGTGCGGCCGCGGCGCGGGTCGGTATTGATCTGGTTGTCGATCAGCTCAGTGATGGAGGACTTGCCGTCGCCCGTGACCCAGGCCGGCTCGCCGGCGGCGGCGGCCACCATGCGGTCGCCCACGACCAGCAGGCGGTGCTCGTTGCCCAGCACGAAGCGCTCGACGATGACGCCGCTGCCTTCCTCGACCGCGACGGCGTAGGCCGACAGCACTTCCTCGCGCGTGGTCAGGTTGGTGAATACGCCGCGGCCGTGGTTGCCGTCATAGGGCTTGACCACCACCGGCAGGCCGATGTCCTCGGCCGCGTCCCAGGCGTCCTCGGGGCTGTCGACCAGGCGGCCTTCCGGCACCGGCACGCCGCAGGTGGACAGCAGTTCCTTGGTCAGGTCCTTGTCGCGCGAGATGCCCTCGGCGATGGCGCTGGTGCGGTCGGTCTCGGCGGTCCAGATGCGGCGCTGGCGCGAGCCGTAGCCGAACTGCACAAGGTTGCCCTCGAACAGGCGGATGTAGGGAATGTCGCGGTCGTCGGCCGCGTCCACGATGCAGGCCGTGCTGGGGCCCAGGCAGTGGCGGTCGATCAGCGTGCGCAGGCGCGCCACGGCGGCGGGCACGTCGAACGGGCGGTCCTCGATGCCGGCCATGACCAGGTTGCGGGCTTCTTCCAGCGCGGCGCGGGTGACCTGTTCCTGCCAGGCGCGCACCACGACCTTGTAGACGCCGCGGGTGGAGGTTTCCCGGGCCTTGCCGAAACCGCCGCGCAGGCCGGCGAGGTTCTGCAGTTCCAGGGTGACATGTTCAAGAATGTGGCCGGGCCAGGTGCCTTCCTTCAGTCGCATCAGGAAGCCGCCCCGCACCCCCGGGCTGCAACGGTGCTCGATCAGGGTCGGCAGCCATTCGGTCAGGCGTTCGTAGAATCCGGGGATCGTGTTCGACGGGTAGTCTTCCAGCTCGCCGATGTCCACCCAGGCTTCCAGGACCGGACGGTAGGTCCAAATGTTCGGGCCGCGCAAAGCCACGACATCGAGAAATTCAATGTCTTTCTTTTTCATGTTTTAATTTGCTCGAGATGCAGGTTGGCACGCGCGGAAGCCCCTATGCATATGACCGCGAATTTGATTGGGGTTGCGCTTAAAGAATAATGCCAACAAGTGGGGGATCCCAGAGATATTCCTAATTAGAAAAATCGGCTGATACTATACGACGCCTTCAAGGGCGGGAACTCGATTTGTTGTAAGGAAAGGACACGTTTTCGGCCCTTGGCGGAAAACAGCTTTGCCACCTTGCATGGCAGTGTCTAGGGCAGTGTCTGGGCCCCGGTATGCGTACCAATGAAAAAACCAAACCTGCATTCAGGCCTTGCCGATGCCTTTCCTGCCCGCTGGCGGGATGAAATCCGCGCCGAACTGACCGATGGCGAAACCCTGCTGGCCTGGGTCGAGATAGACCTGGACCAGCGGCTGAAGTTCCATCCTGGCCTGGTGGCGGCCACGGACAAGCGCCTTTTGGCGCGCAAGGCCGACGACAGCGGCTGGGAGTCCTGGGCGTACGGTCCCCAATTGTCCCTGACGCTGGCCGACCATGCCGGCGCGGCGGTCATGGAATTGCACGACGACAACGCGCGCCTGGGCATCTGGCGCTTCACGCTGGCCTGCAACCCGCCGGCGCTGCGCCTGCTGGCGCAGTTCGAGGCGCAGCAGGCCATCCGCCTGTCGGGGCAGCCGCCGCAACATGACGGCGATCGCGCCTGCATCATCTGCCACAACCCGATTCCCGAAGACGCCGAGGAATGCCCGGTCTGCCATCGCGAGCAGGCGGCGCCGTCATCGACCTGGGCGCTGCTGCGGCTGTGGCGCTTCGCCAAGCCGTACCGGCTGGCGCTGCTGTCTGGCTTCCTGCTGACGTTGCTGGGCACGGCCGCCGCGATGGTGCCGCCGTACCTGACCATGCCGCTGATGGACGATGTGCTGATCCCGTTCCAGAACGGCGCGCCCATCGACTACGACAAGGTCCGCCTCTACCTGGGTGGCCTGCTGGCCTCGGCTGTCCTGGCGTGGGGCCTGGGCTGGGCCCGCACCTTCATCCTGGCCTGGGTCAGCGAGCGGATCGGCGCGGACCTGCGCACCACCACCTACGAACACCTGCAGAAGCTGTCGCTGGAATACTTCGGCGGCAAGCGCACCGGCGACCTGATCTCGCGCATCGGCAGCGAGACCGACCGCATCTGCGTGTTCCTGTCGCTGCACCTGCTCGACTTCGCCAATGACATCCTGATGATCGTCATGACGGCGGTCATCCTGGTGTCGATCAACCCCTGGCTGGCGCTGGTGACGCTGGTGCCGCTGCCCTTCATCATCTGGATGATCCACGCCGTGCGCGACCGGCTGCGGCATGGCTTCGAGAAGGTCGATCGCATCTGGTCGGAAATCACCAACGTGCTGGCCGACACCATCCCGGGGATCCGCGTGGTCAAGGCCTTCGCCCAGGAAAAGCGCGAGGTCGCCCGTTTCCGCGAAGCCAACAACCGCAACCTGGAAGTCAATGACCGCGTCAACACGGTCTGGTCGCTGTTCTCGCCCACGGTCACGCTGCTGACCGAGGTCGGCCTGCTGGTGGTGTGGATCTTCGGCATCTGGCAGGTCTCGCAGAAGCAGATCACGGTGGGCGTGCTGGCGGCCTTCCTGGCCTATATCGGCCGCTTCTACACGCGCCTGGATTCCATGAGCAGGATCGTGTCGGTGACGCAGAAGGCCGCCGCCGGCGCCAAGCGCATCTTCGACATCCTGGATCACGTTTCCAGCGTGCCCGAACCGCAGAATCCGGCCAAGCTGCCGCAGATCAACGGCCGCATCGAATTGCGCGAGGTGGGTTTCCGCTACGGCAACCGGCAGGTCATCCGCGGTCTGAACCTGAACATCGCGCCGGGCGAGATGATCGGCCTGGTCGGCCACAGCGGCTCGGGCAAGAGCACGCTGATCAACCTGATCTGCCGCTTCTACGACGTGTCCGAGGGCGCGGTGATGGTGGACGGCGCCGACATCCGCTCGCTGCGCGTGTCCGAGTACCGCCGCAACATCGGCCTGGTGCTGCAGGAACCGTTCCTGTTCTTCGGCACCATCGCCGAGAACATCGCCTACGGCAAGCCGGAGGCCACGCGCGAGGAAATCGTCGCGGCCGCGCGCGCCGCGCACGCGCATGAGTTCATCCTGCGGCTGCCGCATGGCTACGACTCGCTGGTCGGCGAGCGCGGCCAGGCCTTGTCCGGCGGCGAACGCCAGCGCATCTCGATCGCGCGCGCGCTGCTGATCGATCCGCGCATCCTGATCCTGGACGAAGCCACGTCCTCGGTGGACACCACCACCGAAAAGGAAATCCAGAAAGCGCTGGACAACCTGGTGCGCGGACGCACCACCATCGCCATCGCCCACCGCCTGAGCACGCTGCGCAAGGCCGACCGGCTGGTGGTGCTGGACCGAGGCCAGATCGTCGAGCAGGGGCCGCACGAGGAACTGATGGCCAAGGAAGGCGCGTACTACCGCCTTTATCAGGCGCAGGCCCGCCAGGCCGAGGCCGACGCCCAGTCGCCGGGCAGCGACGACATGGCCGCCGTGGCCTGACGCGGAAACGGAAACCCAGCCATGACGCTTCCCACATTCCAATTGCGCCGCAATGCCTTCGGCCGCCTGGTGTTCCAGGGCGCCGACGGCCAGGCGCACGAGGGCGTGCTGCCCGTGCGCGCCTTTCCCATCAGCCAGCCGGGCCGGGGCCTGTCGCTGGTGACCGCCGACGGCCACGAACTGCTCTGGATCGATCAACTGGCGGACCTGCCCGCCGACGCCCGGGCGCTGGTGGAAGAGGAACTCGCCAGCCGCGAGTTCATGCCGGAGATCCGCAAGCTCAAGAGCGTGTCGGCCTTCGCCACCCCCACCGTCTGGAAGGTCGAGACCGACCGGGGCGAGACGGCCTTCACGCTGCGCGGCGAGGAAGACATCCGCCGCCTGAACGCGCAGACGCTGCTGATCGCCGACAACCACGGCATCTTCTATCTGATCCGCGACCTGATGTCGCTGGACAAGCACAGCCGCAAGCTGCTGGATAGGTTCTTGTAGGATCACCCCCGAAGCGCTTGCGCGCTTCCCCCTCGGCGGGCCCCCCTCAAGGGGGCGCCACTGCGGACCGGCAAAGCCGGCTCCGCGTGGCCCCGCTTGGGCGAGGCCTGCTTCATGCGGCGAGTGTTGGCTTCGTGGGGTAGTTGCTGGGCGGACTTTTAACCAGCACTATCGGGCGTGTTCTGCTTGAACGGTGTGTGCGCTTCCAGTTCGTCCAGGTAGCCTTCGACCGCCGTGGTTTCCTCGTCGAGGAAGCGTTGGATCGCGTCGGCGAAGCGCGGGTCGGCGACCCAGTGGGCGGACCAGGTGGGGGTGGGCAGCAGGCCGCGCGCCATCTTGTGTTCGCCTTGCGCGCCGCCTTCGAAGCGGGCGAAGCCGTGCGCGATGCAGTAGGCGATGGCCTGCATGTAGCAGGTCTCGAAATGCAGGCCCGGCACGTATTCCGTGGCGCCCCAGTAACGTCCGTACAGCGCGTCGCCGCCGGCCAGGTTCAGCGCCGCCGCCACGGGCACGCCGTCGCGTTCGGCCAGGATCAGCACGAAGGCGTCGGGCTGGTCGCGGTGGGCGCGGTGGAAGAAGTCCGCGCTCAGGTAGGGCGGGTTGCCGTGCTGGAAGTAGGTGGCGCGGTAGCACTGGTAGAAGAAATCCAGCTCGTCCGCGCCGATGGCGTCGCCGCGCAGCCAGCGGTGGCGCAGGCCGGCGGCGGCGACCTTCTTGCGGTCCTGCCGGATCTTCTTGCGCTTGTCGTGGCTCATCGAGGCCAGGAAGGCGTCGAAATCGGCATGGCCGGCATTGCGCCAATGGAACTGCACGCTTTCGCGGACCAGGAAGCCGGCCTCGCGCAGCGCGCGCATGTCAGTATCGGACGGGAACAGCAGGTGCAGCGAGGACACGCCGATTTCCTCGGCGAAGGCGATCAGCGCGCGCGCCAGCGCGGCGCGCTCGTCCGGGCCGGCGGCCAGCAGGCGGGGGCCGGTCACGGGAGTGAAGGGAATGGCCGACAGCAGCTTGGGGTAATAGCGCAAGCCGTACCGCTCGAAGGCGTCGGCCCAGGCATGGTCGAACACGTACTCGCCGCGCGAGTGAGATTTCAGGTACAGCGGCACGGCGCCGGCCAGCGTCTGGCCGCGCCACAGCGCCAGGTAGTGCGGCGACCAGCCGGTCCGTGGCGAGGCGCAGCCGGTCTCGTGCATTGCCCGCAAAAAGGCGTGGCGCAGGAAGGGCTGGTCGCCGGCCAGCGCGTCCCATTGACGGGCGTCGATGCGGGACAGGTCGGTTTCGATGGTCAGGCGCGGCGAGGAATCCATGGGGCAATGATAAAGTCTCCCAGGTTGCGGCCCAAGGCCGCGCCGCCGCCCCGAGAGGCCGGCTTCCTGGTCCGC
>NZ_JBICCO010000062.1:0-41872 GCF_043119405.1 Achromobacter sp. 413638 | reverse complement strand
GGGGGGCGTAATCGTGTTATATGGGGGGGCCGAGGCGGGGGGGGGGGGGGGCGCCGCCCGCCCCCGGGGTCACGTCATGCAGGTCGTCCAGGTCGCGCCCACGGAACGGACCGCCCGAAGCGGTCAGCAGCAGGCGGCGCACGCCTGGCGCGGGCGCGTCTGGCGCCTGGGCCTGGCCGCCATGCGGCAGGCACTGGAAAATGGCGTTGTGCTCGCTGTCGATGGGCAGCAATTCGGCGCCGCTGTCGCGGATGGCCTGCATGAACAGCGAACCGGCCGCCACCAGGGCTTCCTTGTTGGCCAGCAGCACGCGTTTGCCCGCCCGGGCCGCGGCCAGCGCCGCCGGCAGGCCGGCCGCACCGACGATGGCGGCCATGACCGCGTCGCAACGCGCGTCGGCGGCCGTATCCGCCAGCGCCTGGGCGCCCACCCGGATCTCCGGCAAGGCCGGGCCGGCGGGCCAGGCGTCCAGGAACTGCCGGCGCGCCGCGTCGTCGGGCACCACCACCACTTCCGCGCGGCTGGCCAGCGCCTGCTCGGCCAGCTTCTGCATGCGCGTGTACGCAGACAGCGCATAGACCGCCAGCCGTTCGGGATGGCGGGCGATCACATCGAGCGTGCTTTCGCCGATCGAGCCGGTGGACCCCAGCACGACGACGCGTTGGAAAACCGTCAAGACAACACTCCAGACAAAATTAGCGCGAACGGCGCGACCGGCAGGATGGCGTCGATACGGTCGTAGACGCCGCCATGGCCGGGCAGCAGCGCGCTGGAATCCTTGCGGCCCGCGCGCCGCTTGAGCAGCGATTCGAACAGGTCGCCGATGATGGACAGCACGCCCAGCGCGGCCGCCAGCGGCAGCGCCAGCCAGAAGCTCCAGCGCACCACCAGCGCGTGACCATATGTGCCGTCCCAGAGGCTGGACAGGCCGATCCACACGACCGCGCCCAGCACGCCGGCGACCGCGCCGGCGATGGTCTTGCCGGGGCTCACCCGCGGCGCCAGTTTACGCTTGCCGAACGCGCGGCCGGCAAAATAGGCGGCGATGTCGGCCACCCAGACCAGCGCCAGCAGCGACACCACGAACGCCGCGCCGCGCGCGATGTACATCTGGGCCAGCACGGCCCAGGCCACGAAGGCGGCGGGCACCGAGAACAGCGACCAGCCCAGGCTGGCGGGGGACGCGTCGGAATGGCCGCGAACCACGGCGGTCACGCCGCCGAACAGCCAGACGGCGGCGACGGCGGGCGCCGCATAGCCCAGGATCCAGCGAGGGTCGGCCCAGCCTCGACCCGCGCCACCCAGCCATGCCGAGCTCAGCGCCAGCATCGCGGCGAACAGCAGGACCGGCACGCCGGCGCAGATCAGTGGGGATGGAGGCTGCGGCAAGGTCAGCCGCAGCCATTCCCAATTGGCGCAGGCCGCGGCCAGCGCGAGCAGGGCGACGAACCACCAGGGATTGGCGCTCATCATGGCGGCGGCCAGGATGGCCAACAGAATAACGGCGGTAACGATACGCTGGCCCAACATGTGACGGTATCCTCTTGTGCTGCCCGGAAAGACGCGCGCTCGGCGGCCTATTTCGGGTCGTCGCCGTTGACTTGGGCGCTGGTGCGGCCGAAGCGGCGCTCGCGGGTCCGATACCAGTCGAACGCCGCCTGCAATTCGGCGGCGCCGAAATCCGGCCAGTAGCGATCCGTGAAGTAGAACTCCGCGTAGGCCATCTGCCAGATCAGGAAATTGGAAATGCGTTGTTCTCCGCCGGTGCGGATGAACAGGTCCGGCTCGGGCGCCCAGGACATCGACAGGTGGCGCGACAGATGCGCCTCATCGATCCGTTCCGGGTGCGCGGCCAGATCGGGTTCGGCCGCCAGCATGGCGCGCGTGGCCTGCAGGATGTCCCAGCGTCCGCCATAATTGGCCGCCACGGTGAGGTGCAGGCGGTCGTTGTGGGCGGTGCGTTGCTGCGCCGCGAAAATGAGTTCCTGCAGCCGCGGCTCGAAGGCCGAGAGATCGCCGATCACGTGCAGCCGCACGCCCTGCTCTTCGAGCTTGCCGACCTCGCGCTCCAGCGCCTGGACGAACAGCCGCATCAGCAGGGAGACCTCTTCGGCGGGACGCCGCCAGTTCTCGGAGCTGAACGCGAACAGCGTCAGGTAGCGCACGCCGGCGCGCCCGCAGGCCTCGACCACGCGCCGGACGGCCTGCACGCCCTTGGCGTGTCCCGCCGTGCGGGGCAGCAGACGTCGCGTCGCCCACCTGCCGTTGCCGTCCATGATGATGGCCACGTGCTGCGGGGTATCGCGGGTCTCGGGAACCGCCTGGGTGGAACTGGTTGCCATGGAGTCTGGTGCCGCGCGCGTATGACCGGCGAAGAACGTAATACGGGAAAATCCGCGCCGTGATTCCATCGCCGCCAAGCTTGGCGCGAAACGGCGGACGGGGCGGCGCAAAAAAGCAAAAACCGGCGCCGGGACACGAGCGCCAACCCGTGTCCCGCCATGCGCCGGAATTATACGGTCATGATTTCCGCTTCTTTCTGAGTGACCATCTTGTCGATGTCGCTCACGTTGCGGTCGGTCAGCTTCTGGACATCGTCCTGGGCGCGACGCTCGTCGTCCTCGGAGATTTCCTTGTCCTTGACCAGCTTCTTGAGCGCGTCGTTGGCTTCGCGGCGCAGGTTGCGCACGGCGACCTTGGCATCCTCGCCTTCGCTGCGCACGACCTTGGTCAGGTCGCGGCGGCGCTCTTCGGTCAGGGCCGGCATCGGCACGCGGATGGTGTCGCCCATGGACATGGGGTTCAGGCCCAGGTCCGACTCGCGGATGGCCTTCTCGATCGGGGCGGCCATGCTCTTCTCGTAGGGCTGCACGCTGATGGTGCGCGCGTCCACCAGGTTCAGGTTGGCCACCTGGCTGATCGGCACCGGCGAACCGTAGTACTCGACCTGCACATGATCCAGGATGCCGGCGTGGGCGCGGCCCGTGCGGATCTTGGACAGGTTGGTCTTGAGCGTATCAAGCGACTTGACCATCCTGGCTTCGGCGGATTTGCGGATTTCTGCGACGCTCATGGTTTTTCCTTTTCTTTAAACGTGTACCAGGGTGCCTTCGTCGTCCCCGCTGACCACGCGCTTGAGCGCGCCGGACTTGTTGATCGAAAACACCTTGATCGGCAGCTTCTGGTCACGGCACAGCGCGAAAGCGGTGGCGTCCATGACTTCCAGGCGACGCACGATCGCCTCGTCGAAGCTGATGCGGGCATAGCGCGTGGCGGTCGGGTCCTTGTTGGGATCCGCGCTGTAGATGCCGTCGACCTTGGTGGCCTTCAGCACGATCTCCGCGCCGATCTCGGCGCCGCGCAGGGCGGCCGCGGTATCGGTCGTGAAGAAGGGGTTGCCGGTGCCCGCGGCGAAGATGACGACCTTGCCTTCTTCGAGGTAGCGCAAGGCCTTGGGGCGGATGTACGGCTCGACCACCTGGTCGATATTCAGGGCCGATTGTACGCGGGTGTCGATACCCTTGTGCTTGAGCGCGTCCTGCAGGGCAAGCGCGTTCATGATGGTGGCCATCATGCCCATGTAGTCGGCGGTGGCGCGGTCCATGCCCTGCGCACCCGGCGCGACGCCGCGGAAGATGTTGCCACCGCCGATGACGATGGCCAGCTCGACGCCCGTGGCGGCGACTTCGGCGATCTCATCGGTCATGCGGACGATGGTGGAGCGGTTGATGCCGAAAGCATCTTCGCCCATCAGCGCCTCGCCGGAAAGCTTGAGAAGAACCCGTTTGTATGATCTGCTGCTCATAGGTGATATCCCGTAGAACAATCCGACGAAAGTGTAAGACAAGAAATGATAGCCCTGCCCTGGCGCCACGCCTCCCCCGCAGGGGAAACGTTACGTCACAGAAGGGCCTGGCGAGAAAAAGGCCGGACTAGACTGTAATCTAGCGCCGGCCTTCAAGCACTACCCTGCGATCAGGCGCGGCCGGCGGCGGCGGCGGCAACCTCGGCGGCGAAATCGCTGGTCTTCTTCTCGATACCTTCGCCGACGACGAACAGCACGAACTTGGTGATCGAAGCGCCCTTGGCCTTCAGCATCTGTTCGACGGTGTTCTTGTCATCCTTGACGAAGGGCTGCGACAGCAGCGTCACTTCC
The DNA here is from genome assembly GCF_043119405.1 of Achromobacter sp. 413638. Lineage (NCBI taxonomy): Bacteria > Pseudomonadati > Pseudomonadota > Betaproteobacteria > Burkholderiales > Alcaligenaceae > Achromobacter > Achromobacter sp. 413638. Next base: position 37,716 of record NZ_JBICCO010000062.1, on the reverse strand, counting down.
TTCAGGAACTTCTGCACCGAGCCTTCGACCATCTTGGCGACGATTTCAGCCGGCTTGCCCGATTCGGCGGCCTTCTGCTCGGCGACCGAGCGCTCGGCGGCGATGTCGGCGGCGTTCACGCCATCGGCGTTCAGAGCCTTGGGCTTGGTGGCCGCGATGTGCATGGCCAGATCCTTGCCGACTTCTTCCGAGCCGCTGTACTCGACCAGCACGCCGATGCGGCCGCCGTGCACGTAGCTGGCCAGGGCGTTGGGGGTCTCGATGCGCTCGAAGCGGCGGATCGCCATGTTCTCGCCGATCTTGCCGATCAGGGCGGTGCGGGTCGTTTCGACCGTGCCGTCGCCGTAGGGCAGCGCCGACAGAGCGGCCACGTCGGCCGGATTCTGCGTGGCGACCAGTTCGGCCAGCTTGTTCACGAAGGCGACGAAGTCGTCGTTCTTGGCGACGAAGTCGGTTTCGCAGTTGACTTCGATGACGGCGCCCTTCTTGGCGTCGGCGGAGATGAACAGGCCGATCAGGCCCTCGGCGGTGACGCGGGCGGCGGCCTTGCTGGCCTTGTTGCCCAGCTTGACGCGCAGGATTTCCTCGGCGCGGGCCAGATCGCCCTCGGCTTCCGTCAGAGCCTTCTTGCACTCCATCATCGGGGCGTCGGTCTTTTCGCGCAGTTCCTTGACCAGGGCAGCGGTAATTTCAGCCATGTTTGCTCCAAATTTGCTAAGACATGCCCCGGCTTGGCGGGGCAGCGGTGTGATTCGATGGGACGCCCGCGTACAGCGGGCCTGGAAGATGGGAGCCCATCCTCGCAATGCCGGCGAGGCGGGAGCGGCGACCGCCGCTCCCAGACACTAACCGCCGGACATGACAGCAGGCTTAGGCCTGGTTGTCCTGCACTTCGACGAACTCTTCCTGGCCTTCGCCCAGCTCTTCGACCAGACCGTTCAGGTTCTGCTCGCGGCCTTCCAGCACGGCGTCGGCGATGCCCTTGGCGTACAGCGCGATGGCCTTGGCCGAGTCGTCGTTGCCGGGGATGACGTAGTCGATGCCGTCGGGCGAGTGGTTGGTGTCAACCACGCCCACGACCGGGATGCCCAGCGTCTTGGCTTCGGCGATGGCGATCTTGTGGTAGCCAACGTCGATCACGAAGATGGCGTCGGGCAGGCCGTTCATGTCCTTGATGCCGCCGATCGACTTGTTCAGCTTTTCCAGTTCGCGCTGGAACAGCAGGCCTTCCTTCTTGATCATGCGCTCGGCGCCGCCTTCGGCGACCAGGGCTTCCATGTCCTTCAGGCGCTTGACCGAGGTCTTGACCGTCTTGAAGTTGGTCAGCATGCCGCCGAGCCAGCGGGCGTCGACGAAGGGCATGCCGCAACGGGCGGCTTCGACGGCGACCAGTTCACGGGCGGCGCGCTTGGTGCCGACGAACAGGATGTTGCCGCCGCGGGCAGCCACTTGCTTCACGAACTTGGTGGCTTCGACGTACTTCTCAACCGTCTTTTCGAGGTTGATGATGTGAATCTTGTTGCGATGGCCGAAGATGTATTGGGACATCTTGGGGTTCCAGTAGCGGGTCTGGTGACCAAAGTGGACACCCGCTTCCAGCATTTCGCGCATCAGGGACATTCTATTCTCCAAGGGTTGATTTCTTGCGCCGCACCTGCATCGGCCTTTGCCGACACCCTGGGTGGTGTTGCGCGCGATTTCCCGCACATGCGGGATGAAAAAATTTTAACCGGACCTGCCGATCACTGCCGCATTCATTCAGGACGCCTTGCGACGTCCCGCGACCTGCTCTGCCGCGATAAACCCAGACGGCCATCACGACCAAGAGCCTTGCGTTGCCGCCCGCCTGACGCCCCCGAAAAATGGGAGCGCGCCCGGACCTGTTTCGTCGGTGGCGAAATCGAGTTCCATTCATGCGCCTGTGCTACCGCGCACGCATCAGACCGCGGGGCATTTCTTCAAGAAACCGGGAAACCCGTCTTCCAAGAACTTAGGCCGCCGTCCACAGGGAACCTGCATCGCCGCTCAAAAACATGACCGGGCTTACGGGCATGCCCCGCTCCAGCCTGCGCTCGCCGTTCCGGTCTTTCCGCACTCGTGAAACCCGCCAGGCCGTCCCGCCGCCGCCCTTTCCGCGTCGTTGTTCTTTTGCTTGCCGCCATCCACAACCTTCGCTTGCGGACACAGATGCCAAAGAATCCCGATATCGGAAAAACCGCCGCCTGGGCCGTCTTGCCGGGCGCCTGAGCGCCGACCGACCAAATCCAGATCGCACAAACCGGATGAAGGCTCTTTGCCGTAACCTAAACCCGATTTACTAATTACTACACTACTTGCTTTGCGCACATGAAAGGCTTTCCGTCCCGTCGGACCAGGCCTTCCCGCCGCGCATCGCTCCCCAAAAATTTAGGGAAGCCTATAATTCTACTATTCTTTCCAGCAGACATTCAAGCAAGAGAGCTTCAGTTACTTCATGGGCACCATTACCAATCCGGACGACCTGAACAAGATGCGCGCGGCCTGCCAGGACGCCGCCAAGGTTCTCGACTTCATCACCCCCCACGTCAAGCCGGGCGTCACCACCGGCGAGCTGGACCGGCTCTGCCTGGAATACCTGACCGACGAACTCAAGGTGAAGTCCGCCACGGTGGGCTACGCCCCGCCTGGCTACCCGCCCTTCCCCGGCGCCATCTGCACCTCGGTCAACCACCAGGTCTGCCATGGCGTTCCGGGCGACAAGGTCCTGAAAAACGGGGACTCCCTCAATATCGACGTGACCATCATCAAGGATGGCTGGTTCGGCGACACCAGCCGGATGTATCACGTGGGCGAGCAGTCCATCCTGTCGCGCCGGCTGACCGACGTCACGTTCGAGTGCATGTGGAAAGGCATCCAGCAGGTCAAAAACGGGGCCACGTTGGGCGATATCGGTCACGCCATCCAGAAGCACGCGGAGGCCAATGGCTTTTCCGTGGTGCGCGAGTTCTGCGGCCACGGCATCGGCCAGCGCTTCCATGAAGATCCGCAGGTGCTGCACTATGGCAAGCCAGGCACGGGCGTGAAATTGGTGACGGGTATGCTGTTCACCATCGAGCCCATGATCAACGCCGGCCGCCGCGAGATACGCCAGTTGTCCGATGGCTGGACGGTCGTGACGCGCGACCACAGCCTGTCGGCCCAATGGGAGCATGCTGTATGCGTCACCGATACCGGCTATGAAGTGCTGACCCTGTCGCCGGGCATGCCCCAGCCGCCCGCCTTCATCACCGAACCCCTCGTCATCCCCGCCGTCTGACGCAGCCGCCACCATGACCGCCGCCACCCTCACCGCCCTGCGCGAACGCATCCAGGAATCCCGGCGGACGGCGGTGGCCCAGTTCCGCGAGCACGAGCGCCCCGACACGCTGCTGTCCGAATTGCGCCGGATCGTCGACGCCGCGCTGCGCGATCTGGTCAAGCAACACCCCCTGCCCGAGGGCGCGGCGCTGGCGGCCGTGGGCGGCTATGGCCGCGGCGAGCTGTACCCGCATTCGGACGTGGATCTGCTGATCCTGCTGCCGCAAGCGCCGTCGGCCGACGATGAAGCCGCGATCGAGCGCCTGGTCGCGGCCCTCTGGGACCTGGGCCTGGAGCCCGGCCACAGCGTGCGCACCATCGAGGACTGCCAGCGCGAAGCCGAGGCCGACATCACGGTGGAAACCGCGATGCTGGAATCGCGCTGGCTGGCGGGCAGCCGCGCGCTGATGAAGAAATTCGACGCGGCCACCAAGGCGCGGCTGGACCCGCGCGCCTTCTTCCGCGCCAAGCGCGTCGAGATGCAGCAGCGTCACGCCCGCTACCAGGACACGCCCTACGCGCTGGAGCCGAACTGCAAGGAATCGCCCGGCGGCCTGCGCGACCTGCAGGTCATCCTGTGGATGGCGCGCGCGGCCGGCTTCGGCGACAACTGGCGCCAGGTGGCCCAGGCCGGCCTGCTGACGCCGTCCGAGGCGCGCGACCTGCGCAAGGCCGAGCAGGCCTTCAAGCGGCTGCGCATCGAACTGCACCTGCTGGCCCGCCGCCGCGAAGACCGCGTGCTGTTCGACCTGCAACCCGCGCTGGCCGAGATCTACCGCATCCACGCCACCGCCACGCGGCGCGGCAGCGAACTGCTGATGCAGCGCTATTACTGGGCGGCGCGGCTGGTGACCCAGCTCAACGTCATCCTGGTGCAGAACATCGAAGAGCGGCTGTTCCCGCGCCCGGACAGCGACGCGCGCGACATCGACGACGATTTCCGCAACCTGCGCGACCGGCTGGACATCATCCGTGACGACGGTTTCGAGCGCAATCCGACCCTGCTGCTGCGCGCCTTCCTCGTCATGCAGCAACATCCCGAGCTGACCGGCATGTCGGCGCGCACGCTGCGCGCCATCTGGCATTCGCGCCACCGCATCGACGCGCAGTTCCGCCGCAACCCGGTCAACCGCAAGCTGTTCCTGCAGATCCTGCAGCAGCCGCGCGGCATCGTGCACGAGCTGCGCCGCATGACCATGCTGAACATCCTGCCGCGCTATCTGCCGGTGTTCCGGCGCATCGTCGGCCAGATGCAGCACGACCTGTTCCACGCCTATACCGTGGACCAGCACACCCTGGCCGTGGTGCGCAACCTGCGCCGTTTCACCATGCCCGAGCACGCCCAGGAGTATCCGCTGGCCAGCCAGCTGATCGCCGGCCTGGACCGCCACTGGCTGCTGTATGTCGCGGCGCTGTTCCATGACATCGCCAAGGGCCGCGGCGGCGATCACTCCGAACTCGGCGCGCGCGACCTGCGCCGCTTCGCCCATGAGCACGGGCTGGACGCCGAGGACACCGAGCTGGCCGAATTCCTGGTGCGCCAACACCTGCTCATGTCCGCCGTGGCGCAAAAGCGCGACTTGTCCGATCCTGCCGTGATCCAGGACTTCGCCGCCATCGTCAAGGACGAACGCCACCTGACCGCCCTGTATCTGCTGACCGTGGCCGACATCCGCGGCACCAGCCCCAAGGTCTGGAACGCCTGGAAGGGCAAGCTGCTCGAAGACCTGTACCGGCTGACGCTGGCCGCGCTGGGCGGCGCCCATGCCGACGCCCATACCGTGCTGGCCGAGCGCAAGGAAGAAGCCGCGCGCCTGACCCGCCGCGCCGGCCTGCGCGACGACGCCCGCGAAGCCTTCTGGAACCAGCTCGACGTGGCCTATTTCCTGCGCCACGACGCCTCGGACATCGCCTGGCACACGCGCCACCTCTATCACCAGGTGACGCCGGCCGAGCCCGTGGTGCGGGCCCGCCCCACCGAACAGGGCGAAGGCCTGCAGATCATGGTCTACACGCGCGACGTGCCCGATCTGTTCGTGGCCATCTGCGCCTATTTCGCCGCCAAGTCGCTGTCGATCCAGGACGCCCGCATCCATACCACCCGCCACGGCTGGGCGCTGGACAGCTTCATCGTGCTGCTGCCCGAGGGCGACGCCGACCTGCGCGCCCAGGCGACACTGGTCGAACACGAACTGGCCGAGCGCCTGAAGGCGCCCGCCGCCACGGCGCAACAGCCGGCGCACACGGGTGGCTACTACGGCCGCGCGCGCCAGTCGCGCGTTTCACGCGTGTTTCCTGTCATGCCCCAGGCCGAACTGCAGCCCGACGAGCGCAGCAAGTCCTGGCGCCTGTCGGTGACCGCCACCGACCGCGCTGGCCTGCTGCACGCGCTGGCGCAGGTATTCGCGCGGCACGAGGTGAACCTGCTCATGGCCAAGATCATGACGCTGGGCGACCGCGTCGAGGACGTGTTCATCGTGGACGGCGCGGCGCTGGAGCGGCCCCGCACGCAGATGCAGTTCGAGCGCGACATCCTGGACGCATTGGCAGGCGAGGAAGCCCGCCAGCGCGCGGCCTGATCGCAGCGTGACCCGGCAGCAATAACGGCCCGCGCGGCGCATCGCCACGCGGGCCGCCAACGCATACAATCCGGGTTTTGGCTCCGGCGATGGCCCTCTATGCAGCTCTACGACTACCTGCGCGTGTTCGGCGGAAGCTTTCTCTTCGCGCTGGCGACCCTGCTGCCCTTTCTCAATCCGCCGGCCATCGCCCCCATCTTCCTGTCGCTCACCGAAGGCGCGTCGTCCTCGACCCGCACCGTGCTGTCCAAGCGGGTCGCCGTCAACGTTGGCCTGATGCTGGTCGTGGCCATGGTCGCCGGCAACGTGCTGCTGAGCTTCTTCGGCATCTCGCTGTCCATCGTGCGCGTGGGCGGCGGCATGCTGGTGATCGCCAGCGCCTGGCGCCTGGTCAACTCGCCCGATGCCGACACCGAGCGCGTGGCGCGGCTGGCCGAATCGTTCACCCCGGAAATGGCCAAGGCCCGCGCCTTCTACCCGCTGACCTTCCCCATCAGCTGCGGCCCCGGCTCGATCGCCGCGGCCATCACGGTCGGCGTGTCGCTGCGCGACCAGAACCACGCGCTGAGCCTGGTCCGGCTGGCCGGCTCCATCCCGGGCATCATCGTGGTGTCCGTCACCCTGTATATCTGCCTGCGCTTCGCGGCGCAGATGCTGCACCGGCTGGGCGACAATGGCACCGCCGTGTTCATGCGTCTGTCGGCCTTCATCATGCTGTGCCTGGGCGTGCAGATCTTCTGGGAAGGCGCGCGCGAACTGATGGTCGGCGTGCTGCAGCAGGTCATGCAACCAATTCCGGTTCCCAAGGTCTAGGTCTAGGCCACGGGCCGGAAGGCCCGCGCAGGCCCCGGCCTGCCCCGTGCCGCGCCGCGGCTCCACCAACCCGTCTTACAAGATTCATTGAAACCATGACCTCCCGCTCCGAACGCCTGCTACGCCTGGTCGCCCTGTTCTGCTTCGGCGCCGTCGGCGTCGCCCTGATCTCCCAGCATGCGTTCGACATGCCGCCCTGCGCCTGGTGCGTGATGCAGCGCCTGATCTACCTGGTCATCGGCGTGGTGGCGCTGGTTGGCGGCTTCGGCGGCGGCCGCGCCCTGACGCGCGTCTGCGGCGCGCTGGCCGCGCTGCTGGGCCTGGCGGGCGTCGTCGCCGCCTGGTACCAGTACAGCGTGGCCGCCAAGATGCTGTCCTGCGACCAGACCTTCGCCGACCGCTTCATGAGCGGCGCAGGCCTGGACGCCGCCGTGCCCTGGCTGTTCGGCATCTACGCCACCTGCATGGACGCGGTCGTGTCGGTGCTGGGCGTGGAATACGCGCTGTGGAGCCTGGCGCTGTTCGTGGTCGTGCTGCTGCTGTCCCTGCGGGCCGCCTTCGGCCGCGGCCGCGCATAGCAAATAGTGATTGAAGATCCCCGCGCCGACGCGCTGCGCGCCCTGGTCCGCGCCCACGCGCCGCTGATGCGCTGGCTGCGCGCGGCGCGGGCCTGCGCGACCGGGCTGGACTGGTGCATCGGCGCCGGCGCGGTGCGGGCGCTGGTCTGGAATCACCTGCACGGACTGCCCGCTGGCAGCCATGCGCCCGCCGACGTGGATTTCGTTTATTTCGATCCCGCCGACCTGTCCTCGGCAAGTGAAACCGGGCTGGCCGCCCGCCTGCGCGCGGCGGCGCCGGACGCGCCCTGGGAAGTGGTCAATCAGGCGCGCGTGCATCTGTGGCGCCGCGATGGCGAGCGCGTCCCGCCCCCCATCGCATCGCTGGAAGCCGGCATCGCCGCCTGGCCCGAAACGGCGACCTGCGTTGGCGTTTCGCTGGGGCGCGACGACGCCTTGCGCATACTGTGCCCGCACGGGCTGTCCGACCTGTATGCCTTGGTCCTGCGCCCCAGCCCGGCACTCGCCGATCCGGCGCTCTTCGCCCAACGGCTGCGCGCCAAGCGCTATACAGAGAAATGGCCCCGGCTGCGCCTCGCGGCCGCGCCCGAACTGAATTCATGTCCGCATTGAAATACCTGACCGGCTACCCGCCCCCCCTGCTCGACCAGGCCCGCAAGCTCATGGACCAGGGCCGCCTGGGGCCGGCGCTGCGCGCCCGTTATCCGCAAGGCCCGCATGGCGTGCGCACCGACCGCCAGCTGTATGACTACGTGGTCGACCTGAAGAACGCCTACATCCGCAACGGCGACCCGATAAGCAAAGTGGCCTATGACAGCAAGATCCAGGTCATGCAGCATGCGCTGGGCCAGCATACCTATGTATCGCGCGTGCAGGGCGGCAAGCTCAAGGCCAAGCACGAGATCCGCGTGGCGACGCTGTTCCGCAACCTGCCCGAGGAATTCCTGCGCATGATCGTGGTGCACGAGCTGGCGCACCTGAAGGAAAAAGAGCACAACAAGGCGTTCTATGGCCTGTGCCAGCGCATGGAACCGCAGTATCACCAGTACGAGTTCGACCTGCGGCTGTATCTGACGCACCTGGATGCGACCCGGCAGGCGCTGTGGGAGCCGGCGGGCTGAAAAACTCCTCCCCCGCCCCACCGCCGGCGCGCCAGAATGAAAAAAGCCGTCCCGGGAGGGACGGCTTTTCAACCAACAGCGCCCGACGCTCAGGCGTCGTTGGCCGCGTACCCCATGTTGAACTGCAGGCCGCCGGCCGATTCGCCATCGCTGGCTTGCCCGCGCGACTGGCCCAGGCGCGCCAGGTATTCGGCGGTGATGTCACCCGTGACGTATTCACCGTCGAAGCAGGACGCCTCGAAACGCGACAGCGCGGGATTGACGTCGCGCACGGCCTGCTGCATGTCGTGCAGATCCTGGTAGACCAAGGCATCGGCGCCGATGGTGCGGGCGATTTCCTCGTCGCTGCGGCCGGTGGCGATCAGCTCCTGCTGCGTCGGCATGTCGATGCCGTACACATTGGGGAAGCGCACCGGAGGCGCGGCCGAGGCGAAATAGACCTTGTTAGCGCCAGCGGCGCGCGCCATGTCCACGATCTCGCGGCTGGTCGTGCCGCGCACGATGGAATCATCCACCAGCAGCACGTTCTTGCCCTTGAACTCCATGCCGATGGCGTTGAGCTTCTGGCGCACGGATTTGCGGCGCACAGCCTGGCCCGGCATGATGAACGTGCGGCCGACGTAGCGGTTCTTGATCAGGCCCTCGCGGTAGTCCAGGCCCAGGCGCGCGGCCAGCTGCATGGCGGCGGGACGCGAGGAATCCGGAATCGGCATGACCACGTCGATGTCGCCCAGGCGCATGTTGCGCGCGACCTTGTCGGCCAGGTATTCACCCATGCGCAGACGCGCGCCGTAGACCGACGCGCCGTCAATCAGCGAGTCCGGCCGGGCGAAGTAGACGTATTCGAAAATGCAGGGCACCAGCTGCGGATTGTCGGCGCACTGGCGGCTGACGAAACGGCCGTCCAGGTCGATGAAGACCGCCTCGCCCGGCGCCACGTCGCGCACGAAGGCGAAGCCGCTGCCTTCCAGCGCCACCGACTCGGACGCCACCATCCACTCGACGCCCTCATCCGTTTCCTGGCGGCCGATGCACAGCGGACGGATGCCGTGCGGATCGCGGAAGGCCAGCAGGCCGTAGCCGGAAATCTGAGCCACCACGGCGTAGGCGCCGCGCACGCGCTTGTGCACCGCCGCGACCGCGCGGAACATCGCATCGTCGTCCAGCGACACGCCGCTGGCGGCCGATTGCAGTTCGTGCGCCAGCACGTTCAGCAGTACTTCGGAATCGGAATTGGTGTTGATGTGGCGGCGGTCGACGCGGTAAAGCGATTCGCGCAGCTCGCGCCAGTTGGTCAGGTTGCCGTTGTGGGCGAACATGATGCCGAACGGGGCGTTCACGTAGAAGGGTTGTGCCTCTTCCTCGCTGGCGCTGGAACCCGCCGTGGGATAGCGTACCTGGCCGACGCCGGACGTGCCGGGCAGCGCACGCATGTTGCGGGTGCGGAACACGTCGCGCACCAGGCCATGCGCCTTGTACATATTGAACTGGTTGCCTTGCGACGTTGCGATGCCCGCGGCGTCCTGCCCGCGATGCTGCAACAGCAGCAAGCTGTCATAGAGCAGCTGGTTGACCGGCCCGCGCCCGATGACCCCTACGATTCCACACATGGTGAGAGTTCCTGGTTGATGTGAAGCAAATCAATACGGCAGCCAGGTCGCCAGCGACGGCGGCAGCCACGTCTTGATATGTTTGATGGCCTCGATGGCCGAATGCGAAAACATGGCGTCCCGCCACCAGGGCTCCTGGGGCAAAGGCGTATAACCGGCGGCGGCGACCAGCGCCAGCACGATCAGCAGACCACGGGCCAGCCCGAACATTCCGCCCAGGCCGTGGTCGGCCGGGCTCAGTCCGGTGCTGCGGATCAAGGCTGAAAGCGTCATATTGACCAGGCCCACGCCTAGCAGCACGATAATGAACACCGCCGCGTAGGAAACCCCCATGCGCAGCAGCGTGGTTTCAATGTATGGCTCCAACCAGGCGTAGACCGTGGGTCCCCACCAGATCGCCGCCACGAACGCCAGCAGATACGCCACCAGCGACAGCACTTCCTTCAGCAGGCCGCGCACCAGGCCCAGCACACCCGATACCACCAGGATGGCCAGCACGACGAAGTCGAAACCGGTCACTACTGGGCGGCGATGAAGCCGTTGTCATAGCCCAGCGTGCGCAACCGCGCCTGGGCCGCCTGCGCCGCCTCGCGCGAGGGGAACGGCCCCACGCGCAAACGGTACTGCTGCTTGCCGCCGATGTTCGCCTGCTCCACGAAGGCGTTGGTCACGCCGGCCTGATGCAGCTTGCTGCGCCGCGACTGCGCGTCATCGGACGTGGTGTACGCGGCGACCTGCAATACGAAATTGCCCTTGGTCGCGGCCGGCTTTGCGGCGGGCGGCGTGGCGGCAGGCGCGCTGCGGCCCTCGAGCAACGCCAGCGCGCGGGCGCCGTCGTCGGTACGCGTTTCCGGCTTGGCGGCGGGCTTGGGATCGGGCCTGGCGGCAGGCTTGGGGTCCGGCCTGGACGGCTGCGCCGCGGCCGACGTCGCCGGCGTGGTGCCGGCGGGCGGCACTTGCGGCTGGGCCGTCATCACGGGCGGCGGCACCGAGACCACCGGCGGCGGGGTTGGGATGGTTCCCGTGGGATCCGCCGGCGCGGCGGCGCCGGGCGTCTGACCCGCGCCCTGCGCGGACGCCACAGGCGGCGCGACCTGCGGCTCGCTTACTTGGGGCTGGAACGGCGTGTTGCGTTCCGGCACCTTGATGGGGATATTGTCCGCAACCGGAACCGGCTGGGAATCGAGCACCATGGGCAGCACGATGACGGCCGCCAGGACCAGCGCGATCGCGCCTGCCAGCCTGCGCCGCGCACGGCCGCGCAACTCCGCCGCCTGCACTTCGCTGGGCACGGCCGCCCGTTTGGAGGACTGCGCCTGGTCGGCAGGATCTTTGCGTTTGAAAAAACCCATGGAAGAGAATTCCTTGCGGCGCCTTTCGGCGGACGGCGCGGCGGCTTGCCGCCACCTTGCCGATGAACCGAATCTAGCCCCGATTGCCCGCGCTCTTGCCTATGCCTTGCGACCCAGGGCCTGCAAAACCGAGGCCACGGTGAGAAACGACCCGAACACCACGATTCTATCATTCTCGGCAGCCCGTTCGCGCGCTGCCGCGAAGGCCGCGGCGGGATCGGCATAGGCCTGCACACTGGGATTTTCACCGCCCGCTGGCGCGGCCGGCAGGGCCTGGCCGACCTGCCGCGCCAGGTCTTCGCCGCTGGCGCCGCGCGGGCCCGGCAGGCCGGCGCAATACCAATGGTCGACGCGCGAGCCCAGCTTGGCGACGACGCCCGCCAGGTCCTTGTCGTTCAGCATGCCGAAGACCGCGTGGGTATACGGATGGAAACCCATGTTGTCCAGGTTCTGCGCCAGCACCGCGGCGGCGTGGGGATTGTGCGCCACGTCCAGGATGACGGCGGGCTGGCCGGGCAGGATCTGGAAACGGCCGGGCAGCGAAGCCTGCAACAACCCCATGCGCACGGCCTGCTGCGGCACGGGCAGCAGTTCGCGCACCGATTCCAGCGCGGCCAGCGCCGCCGAGGCGTTGAGCAGCTGGTTGGCGCCGCGCAGCGCGGGATAGGCCAGCGCGCTGCGGCGCTGTTCGCGCCCGCCGTAGGCCCATTGCTGGCGATCGCCCGAGTAATTGAAATCGCGGCTGAACAGCCACAGGTCGGCGCCGATGGCGGCGGCATGGTCCAGCAACGACTGCGGCGGCGACGGATCGCTGCAGATGGCGGGCTTGCCCGACCGGTAGATATGCGCCTTCTCGAAGCCGATCTTCTCGCGCGTGTCGCCCAGCCAGTCCATGTGGTCCAGGTCCACGCTGGTGACGATCGAACAGTCCGCGTCGACGATATTGACCGCGTCCAGCCGGCCGCCCAGGCCCACTTCCAGCACCACGGCGTCCAGCCGCGACTGCGAGAACAGGCGCAGGATCGCCAGGGTGGTGAACTCGAAATAGGTCAGCGAGGTGTCGCCCCGGGCGGCTTCAACCGCCTGGAACTGCTCGATCAGCGCCTCGTCGGTGGCGATCTGGCCGTTGACGCGGGCGCGCTCGTTGAAATCGATGAGATGGGGCGAGGTGTACAGCCCGACCTTGTAGCCCGCGGCCAGCAGAATGGCCTCCAGCATGGCGCAGGTGGACCCCTTGCCGTTGGTGCCGCCGACCACGAACTTGACGCCGGACAGCGCCAGCCCCAGCCGATCGGCCACCTCGCGCACCCGCTCCAGGCCCATGTCGATGGCCGTGGCATGGATGGATTCCAGATAGCGCAGCCAATCGGACAGAGTGGCGGCGGGCGCGGGCTTTTGGACAGGAGACATGGACGGACGACAGAGAGGAACGCAACACGCGATTCTATCAGCGCGAGACCGGCGTTTTCCCTAATCCCCCCTTGGACGGCCTGGAATCGCGCGCAAAATGCCTTGCCGATATTTTTTTCATATATAAAAATAAATTCATGAATGAGAATTTCATGGAGCCCGCATGAGTCTGGACACCAGAACGAAACCCACCCCTGCCTGGCTGGTGCGCGAGGCCGATGTGCCCGGCTACCACCCGGCCAACCACACCGGCACGCTCAACCGGCGCCTGATCGGCCCCGACACCGTCGGCTCGCGCCACGTGGAAGTGCTGCTGGGCGTGATCGAAAAGGGCCAGGGCGCCCTGCCGCATGCGCATCCCGGCATCGAACAGGTCTGCTACCTGCTGTCCGGCACCGCGCGGGCGCAGGTGGCGGACGAATGGGCCGACATGGCGGCGGGCGACTGCTGCTATTTCCCGCCGGACGTGCCGCACGTCTTCACCGTGACCAGCGACCAGCCCGCGCGGCTGCTGGTGATCTACACCCCACCCTATGAAGAATCGCCGGACCGCGTGATACGCGGCTTCCCGACGCCCCCCGCCGCCTGACGCGGCGCCCCGCCGGCCGTGGCGGCCGCAGAAGCCGCCCGCGCCATTCCACCAAGGAGACCAGCCATGAAACCATCGCGCCTGCTGGGCGCCGCGCTGCTTGCCAGCGCGGCCCTGCTGCCCGCGGTCGCGGTCCGCGCCGCGGACTATCCCGCCAAGCCCATCACGCTGATCGTGCCCTTCCCCGCCGGTTCCGGCACCGACGCGGTCGGGCGCATCTTCGGCAACGAACTCTCGTCCATCCTGGGCCAGCAGGTCATCGTCGAGAACAAGCCCGGCGCCAACGCCACCATCGCCGCCAGCCTGGTGGCGCGCGCCCGCCCCGACGGCTACACGATCTTCGTCACCACCAACACCTCGCACTCGGCCGCGCCCTGGCTGATGAAGAACGTGCCCTACGACCCCGTGAAGGACTTCACGCCCATCGCGCGCGGCGGCAACCTGCCCTTCATCCTGGTCGCCAACCCCAAACGGCCCTGGAAAACGGTCGCCGACCTGGTCACCGATGCGCGCCAGCGCCCCGGGCGCATCACCTACGCCAGCGGCAACAGCACCGGCATCGTGGCCGGCGCCACACTGGCCCGCCGCGCCAATATCGACATCCTGCACGTGCCCTATAAAGGCACGCCGCAGGGCCTGACCGACGTGGTCGGCGGACAGGTGGATTTCATGTTCACCGACCTGGCTTCCGGCCTGCCCTTCGTGCAGTCCGGCCAGTTGCGGGCGCTGGCGGTGTCCACCGCGCAGCGCAGCGCCATCGTCCCCGACCTGCCCTCGATGGCCGAATCCGGCGTGCCGGATTTCGACCTGAACTCCTGGAACGGTTACTTCGGCCCGGCCGGACTGCCGCCCGAGGTCGTCGCCCGGCTCAACGCGGCGATCAACCAGGTCGTCGCCAGGCCCGAGACCCGCCAGCGCCTGGCCGCGCTGGGCTTCGACGCGTTCTCGGGCACGCCGCAGGACTTCGCCCGCTTCGTGGGCGAGCAGCGCGACCTGTGGGGCAAGCTGATCCGCGATGCCGGGATCGAGCAGCAATGAGCCCGCAACCCGCCTCTTCCGCCGCCGGCCCGCTGGCCGGCGTGCGCATCCTGGACCTCAGCTCGGTGGTCATGGGCCCCTACGCCACCCAGGTGCTGGGCGACCTGGGCGCGGACGTGGTCAAGGTCGAGTCCCCCGCCGGCGACAACCTGCGCGCGGTCGGCCCCATGCGCAATCCCGGCATGGGCCATCTGCACCTGCACCTGAACCGCAACAAGCGCTCGATCGCGCTGGACCTGAAGACGCCCGAGGGCCGCGAGGCCTGCCTTCGGCTGGCCGAGGGCTGCGACGCCCTGCTCTACAACATCCGCCCCCAGGCCATGGCCAGGCTGGGCCTGTCCTATGAAGCGGTGGCGGCGCGCAATCCGCGCATCGTCTACCTGGGCGCCTATGGCTTCGGCGAGCAGGGCCCCTACGCCGGACGGCCCGCCTACGACGACCTGATCCAGGGACAGGCCGGCATCGCGGCGCTGTATGCGCGGCAGAGCGGCGAGGTGCCGCGCTACGCGCCCCTGACGCTGGCGGATCGCGCCGTCGGCCTGCATGCCGCCATCGCGCTGGTGTCGGCCGTGCTGCATGCCCGCGCCAGCGGACGCGGCCAGCAGGTCGAGATTCCCATGTTCGAGGGCATGGCGCACATGACGCTGGGCGACCACCTGGGCGGCGCCACGTTCGACCCGCCGCTGGGCCCCGCCGGCTACGCCAGGCTGCTCGCGCCGCACCGCCGGCCCTACGCCACGGCCGACGGCTACCTGTGCCTGCTGATCTACAACGACAAGCACTGGCGCAACTTCTTCGCCCTGATCGGCCAGCCGGAACTGGCCGACGATCCGCGCTTTCGCGGCCACGGCGCGCGCGCCGCGCACATCGGCGAGGTCTACGCCTTCGTCGCCGATGTGGTCCGCCAGCGCGCCACGGACGACTGGCTGGCCGACCTGGCGCGCGCCGACATTCCGGCGGCCCGCCTGCATGCCATCGAAGACCTGCTGGACGACGAGCACCTGGCCGCCACCGGCTTCATCCGCGAACAGGACCACCCCACCGAGGGCCGCCTGCGCACGCCCGCGCCGCTGGGCCGCTACGCCGCCACGCCCACCGCCATCCGCCGCCCCGCCCCCGCGCTGGGCCAGCACAGCCGCGAACTGCTGGCGGAGGCCGGTTACGACGAGGCCGCCATCGATGCCCTGTTCGCGCGCGGCGCCGCCCTTTCTCCCGATTCCCCGGAACCCCCAGGAACGCCAGATGGACTTTGAATTCACGCCCGACCAGCAGGCGCTGCGCGCCGCCGTCTCCCGCATCTGTGAACGCTATCCCGACGAATACTGGCTGGAGCGCGACCGCGAAGGCGGCTTTCCCGAGCCGCTGCACGCCGACCTGGCCCGCGACGGCTGGCTGGGCATCGCCATGCCGCAGGAATACGGCGGCGCCGGCCTGGGCATGACCGAGGCGGCGCTGATGATGCAGACCATCGCCGCGTCCGGCGCGGGCTTTGCCGGCGCGTCGGCCGTCCACATGAACATCTTCGGGCTGAATCCGGTGGTGGTGTTCGGCGACGACGCCCAGCGCCGCCGCTGGCTGCCGCCCCTGATCGCCGGCCGCGAAAAGGCCTGCTTCGCCGTGACCGAGCCGGACGCCGGGCTGGACACCACCAAGCTGGGCACGCGGGCCGTGCGCCAGGGCGATGAGTACGTGGTCCACGGCCGCAAGATCTGGATCTCGACGGCCCAGGTAGCGCACAAGATGCTGCTGCTGGCGCGCACCACCCCGCTGTCGGAGGTGGACAAACCCACCCAGGGCCTGTCGCTGTTCTATACGGACCTGGACCGGTCCAAGGTGGAAGTCCGGGAGATCGAGAAAATGGGCCGCAAGGCCGTGGACTCGAACATGCTGTTCATCGACGGGCTGCGCATCCCCGTGGCCGACCGGGTCGGCGAGGAAGGCCGAGGCTTCGAGTACATCCTGCACGGCCTGAACCCGGAACGCATCCTGATCGCGGCCGAGGCAGTGGGTATCGGCCGCGCCGCGCTGGAGCGCGCGGTGCGCTATGCCGGCGAGCGCGTGGTGTTCGGCCGCCCGATCGGCCAGAACCAGGGCGTGCAGCATCCGCTGGCCCAGGCCTGGATGCAGCTGGAAGCGGCCGACCTGATGGTATACAAGGCGGCCAGCCTGTACGACGCCGGCAAGCCCTGCGGCCCCGCCGCGAACTCGGCCAAGTACCTGGCCGCCGAAGCCGGCTACAACGCCTGCCAGACCGCCGTCATGACGCTGGGCGGCATGGGCTACGCCAAGGAGTACCACGTGGAACGGCTGCTGCGCGAGAGCTTCATTCCGCGCATCGCGCCGGTCAGCCCGCAGCTGATCCTGTGCTTCATCGCGGAGAAAGTGCTGGGACTGCCCAAGTCCTATTGAGCGCGGCGCGACAGGGCGGACCGTCCGGCGGGGTTGCGTGCCGCCGCCGGTCGCCCTCAGGCCTGCCGCTCCAGCCCGGCGCAGGCCGAGCGCAGGATGCTGGCGTACTCCGCCTGCCTGGGTTCGATGCGGTATATCGGCCCGCCGACCGAAATGGCGTAGTGCTCGCCCGAGAGGGTCAGCGGCCAGGCGATCGCCCCCACATCCGCGATGGATTCACCGTTGTTCATGAACCAGCCGCGCTGGCGCGAAAGTCCGATATCCGCTTCCACCTGCGCCGGCGTCGTCAGCGTCCGCTCGTTGTAGCGGGTCATTTCCACGTCAGCCAGCATCGCCGCGCGCGCCGGCTCGTCCAGCAATGAAATCAGCGCCTTGCCCAGCGAATTGGCATGGATGCTCTTGAATTCGCCGGCGACCGGCGCGTAGCGGATCGTGTGCGGGGAATCCAGCACGTCCAGGTAGACCACCCGCGCGTCCTGGCTCAGCTTGGCGAAGACCACGGTCTCCTTGGTTGCGTCCCTTAATTCCACCAGGCTGGGATAAACCCGGTCCAGGACCGGATCGGCATGAGCGATGCGCTGCGCCATCGCCAGCAGGCGTCCCGTGGGGTAGTACCCCTGGCGCCGTCCGGTTTCATACAGATAGCCCAGCCCGGTCAGCGTGCGGATCAGCGCCAGGCAGCTCGACACCGGCACATCGAGCAGCCGGGCGAGCTCCGACAGGGGCAAGGCGCGCTTCTCGCGGGCATAGGTTTCGATGATTTCGATGACGCGCAGCGCCGTCTTGACACTCATTGCCCTGTCCACAACCCCGGAACGTGAGAAATATCTTGTTTCAGATGGCGCTAAAGTTCGCCCCTGAGCGTGCCGTTATGGTAACTGAGAATTTCCTGATAACAGCGCGTTCCTCCGAGACGCCCGCACCGCCGCTGGAGTGATCATGGCCGTATCCCCCTTAGCCCCCGCCTCGTATGCCCCCGCGGCGGTAGCGCCTGCGCCCGTCGTCCCGGACCCATCCGTCACTGTTGCGCCTGCCGCTGCCTCAGCCCATAGCGGCGGCTCGGACAGCGCCACGTCCGAGCAGTCGGATTCGCAGAAGCTGCCGCTGGAACGCGCACTCGACGAAATCAACGACCAGATGAAAGCCTGGTCCACCCAATTGCAGTTCGAGGTCGACCCCGACGTGCATCAGATCGTGGTGTCCGTGGTCGACTCCGAATCGGGCAAGGTCCTGCGGACCATCCCGAGCGAAGCTGTTATCAAGATCGCCAAAATGATCGTCAACATGCAGGGAAATGGCATCAAAACCTCGGTTTGATGCGCACCCAATACTTTCCAAAGAATGCCTTCAGGCCCGCCCTCGCGGGCGGAAAGACCGAATTAAGCCAGCCTTATGCCCTTACCCGGGCAATCGCTGACCTCCAATCTTTGACAGAATCATATCGCTAGGAAGGAATCTCACATGGCCTCCATTACTAACCTTGGTTCAGTCTCCGGCCTGCCGCTGGAAAAGATCCTGACGGATCTGGCGGCAGCCAACGACAAGGCCCTTCAGCGCTACGACACGCGAGCGACGAGCTATCAGGCGCGCATCAACGCCTACAGCCAGCTGCAAAGCGCGCTGGAAGCGGTGCAAAAGTCCGCCGCCACGCTGGGCAAGCCGGAGACCATGGCCGCCATGACTGGCAGCGTCACCGGCGGCAACGCCCTGACCGCCACCGTTGGTGAAGGCGCTGCTGCGGGTCAATATTCGATCGAAGTGAAGAACCTGGCCATCGCACAGGGCCTGCGCTCGGGCGCCGTGGCAGACCGGACCGCTAAGAACGGTGACACCGGCACCTTCGAGATCGAATTGACCAACGGCACCAAGCGCACCATCGACCTGAAGGGCGACACCTCGCTCAACGGCATCGTCAAGGCCATCAACGCCGACGACAAGGCGGGCGTGCGCGCCACGGTGCTGAACGATGGCAACGGCAACAACTACCTGATGCTGACCGCCAAGGACACCGGCGTGCAGGCCTCGGTGAAGAACATCACCGTCACCGGCGACCAGTCGCTCAAGAACATCCTGGGCTTCAGCACCGCCGCCGACGGCACCACCAGCGGCATGACCCAGACCAAGGCAAAGGACGCCGAGCTCGTCATCAACGGCCTGACGGTCAAGAGCGGCTCGAACAACGTGTCCAAGGTCATCGACGGCGTGACGCTGAACCTGACCGACACCACGCCGACCGACAAACCAATCCAGCTCAAGCTGGAAGCCGACGTCTCGGTCGCCACCAAGGCGGTGCAGGATTTCGTCAAAACCTACAACGCGCTGCAGACCACGATCAAGGGCCTGACCGCGTACAACCCCAAGGAACCGGACGACACCAAGAAGGCCAGCCCGCTGACCGGCGACGGCACCACCCGTTCGATCCAGTCCGCCGTTTCCAGCGTGCTGAGCGGCGCGCTGGGCTCGGGCAACGTCAAGTCGCTGGCCGACCTGGGCATCACCACCGATCCCCTGACGCGCCAGCTCAAGCTGGACAACGTCAAGCTGGACAAAGCGCTCAAGGAAAACCCAGCCGACGTGGGCACACTGCTCAACGGCAAAGACGGCCTGGCCAAGAAGTTCGACGCCGCCGTCAAGGACGTGCTGGGCAGCAACGGCTCGCTCAAGAACCGCACCGACGGCCTGAACAAGACCATCACCGACCTCGGCAATCAAAAGGCCCGCGCCAAAGCCGCCAGCGACGCCGAACTGTCGGTCATGCGTACTCGCTTCATCGCGCTGGACAAGATGGTCGCCCAGATGAACTCCACCGGCGCCTACCTGAGCCAACAGTTCGCGGCGATGAACAAATCCAAGTAACCCGTAGAAGATGCACTGATGACTTACGCCGCCCGCCGCCCGACAGGATCGCACTCTGTCCGATCCTATGCCGATATCGGCCTGGAAACCCAGGTGATGAGCGCCACTCCCGAGCGGCTGATCACCCTGTTGTTCAACGGCGCACGGGCGGCGATCGGACAGGCTCGCATCCATCTGCAGGAAGGCCGGGTCGCGGAACGCGGCGCGGCGATCTCGAAAGCGATCAAGATTGTCGACGAAGGCTTGAAGACCGGGTTGAACATGGAGGCTGGCGGCGATGTCGCCGCCAATCTTTCGCGCCTCTATGATTACATCGTCCGCACACTGCTGACGGCGAACTTGAAGTCGGACGCCGAGCAACTCGACATCGCAGACCGGCTGTTGGCCGATCTGGCCGAGGCTTGGCAGACATCCATCGACCAGCCGGCAGGCAGCGTGTCGCCGTGATGGCCCGCAAAACGAACCCAGCCAGCCAGCGCCCGCCCGAGATTTCCATGACGTCCCTTACCCAGATCTCCTCCCCTATCCTGGAGCATTACCAGGAGATAGCCGTTATTACCGGCGAAATGCTTACCGCCGCCCAAGCCGGGGATTGGGATACAGCCGTGGTGCACGGGCAGCAATACTGCGAGCTGGTGGAGCGCCTGCGAAACAGCGAACCGTCCATGCCGCTGGACGACGCCGGTCGTGCGATGAAATACGACCTGCTGGTCCGCATCCTGGAGAACGATGCGCTAACCCGCGACCTGGCGATTCCCCAGTTGGCCCGCCTGGGCGAGCTGCTGGGCAGGATGAAGCGACAGCAGACCCTGCTCTCGGCCTACGGCTACCAGGCGCCTGAAACATGAGCGTAGGTCCCGCCGCGCTGGGCAACGTCCTGGTGCAGCGGCTGGACGCCGTGCTCGGCACGACGATGTCCGCCGCCTCCGCCAATCAGGTTTCCGGCGCGCGCCCGGATGCGGTCAGTCAGCCCGGCAGCCTGGAGAAACCCGGCCAGGCCGATGGCTCGCCGCGCGACCCCCGCCAGGGCGTCCAGACCGGCGGCGCGCGCGGTGAACGCGCCGCCATCGTCGACGCCAAGACCGCCGCCGCGCTGGCCCTGGCCGCGCGCGGCCTGGTCACCAGCAACGACACCACCGCTTCCGCGCCCACCACGCTGGGCCGCACCGCCCGCGCGATTCTCTCGCTGCTGGCGCAGTACCCCGACGCAGCCCCGCCCGTGCAAGGGCGCGCGCCACTGTGGACCCCCGATGCATCGGCCGGCCGCCAGCCCGGTGCCACGGCCGGGCAGCCCGCCGCGGGCCAGCCGGCGCCCGGCGGCCAGCCCCCGGCTCCGCACGCCAATACGCCCGCCGGACAACCGCAGGCCGCTGCCGCGAACAGCGCCGCCAACGTGGCGACGGTCCTGAACGCGATCGCCGGCGACCCGGCAACCGCCGTCGGCAAGACGCCCGGCCAGACCGGCGCCACCGAGGGCGCGCCCCCCGCCCAGGCCCCGGCCGCCGCCGCCCGCGCCGCGTTGGCCGCGCAGGGTCCGGCCGCCCGCGCGCTGGGCCAGGCCCTGCGCGAAGCCCTGCAGACCAGCGGCCTGTTCTACGAATCACACCTGGCCGATCTGGCCTTCGGCCGCGCCAACCCATCCGAGCTGCGCAAAGAACCGCAGGCCGACCTCAAGCAGGCCGACGCCCAGCAGCAGCAACACAGCGCCGCCGCCACGCGCGCACGCGCCGAAGCGCCCGCCAGCCGTGGCGCCGGCGGCGCGGACGCGCCCGCCTCCGGCGGCTCCAATGCGCCCGCGCCCGGCACGCCGATCAACGGCATCCACCAGGACCTGAACGCGCTGGTGCGCCAGCAGCTCGATGTGCTGGCCAACCAGGCGCTGGCCTGGCGCGGAGAAGCCTGGCCCGGCACGCCGATGGACTGGGAAGTGCAGCGCGACCCCTACGGCGGCGATCCCGAATCGGCCGTTCCGACCTGGGCCACCCGCCTCAAGCTCGACCTGCCCCGACTGGGCCTGGTGGACGCGCGGCTGAACCTGGCCGGCGACCAGATCGTGCTGCAGCTGGTCGCGCCCCACAGCGCCGCCCTGATCGACGAATCGTCCGACCAGCTGCGTTCGCGCCTGCTGGCCGCGGGCCTGACGCTGAGCCACATGACGGTCAACGTGGTCGACCCGCGCCCCATCATTCCGACTGATTTCTGATGGCAAACCCGCAACGCCCCGAGGACGGCCACGCCGCCTCGCCCAACGCAGGCCGCAACGCCGCCGTCGCCTTGTCATACGACGAAGCGGACGGCGCGCCGCGCGTCGTCGCCAAGGGCTACGGCCAGCTCGCCGACACCATCGTCCGCACCGCCGAGGAAAACGGCCTGTACGTGCACGAGTCGCGCGAACTCGTCGGCCTGCTCATGCAGGTCGACCTAGACGCGCATATTCCTCCCCAACTGTACGTTGCGGTGGCAGAATTGCTGGCCTGGCTGTATCGCCTGGAATCGCGCGAGATTCCGGCCGACGCCGCGCCGCCCGATCTATCTATCTAAGGAATCTCCACCGTGTTGGACGCCAGCGATCCGGAATTTCTGCTCACCCGGCCGGAAGACATGCGTTCCGCGCTGTTCGAGCTCACCCACCCCGACAGCCACATCCTGGTGCGCGACGCCGCCGATCGCGAGATCGCCGTGCTCATCCTGGGGGCGGACAAGCACACGCGTCAGTTCTTCTGGCGTCCGCGCGACTACGCCGGCGCGGACTTCGAACAGTCCGACAGCATGGGCCTGCTCAGCGGCACCACCTTCCACTTTCACGCCACGGCCTATGGGGGCGTGCAGATCCGCTTCCGGGTGCAGCGGCCCGACGTGATCCATTTCGACGACGGCAGCGCGGCCCTGGTGTCGCCCTTCCCCGACCGCCTGGCGCGGATCCAGCGGCGCAAGATGTTCCGCGCCTCGCTGATCACCAGCGCCAACCGCTGCGAGGCCACCTGGCTCCCCGAGGCCCAGGCCAAGCCGCTCGCCTTCACCGTGCGCGACATCTCGGTCGATGGCGTGGGCCTGCGCGTGGGCCTGGCCGCGCCCGAACTGCCCCAGCGCGGCGAGGTGCTGGAAGGCGTGCAGATGAATTTCGGCGACCTCGGGAAGCTGGTCGCCAACCTGGAAGTGCGCAACGTCTATCCGGTATCCGGGCAGCCGATGATCGCGCCGGGAGCGGACCCAGACGAACCCGCGCCGCGCCACGTGTCGCTGACGGGCGAGCCACCGGTCAGCCACCTCGGCGCCATCTTCCTGAACCTGGACGCGCGCCAGGAGAACTGGCTGCAGCAGGTGGTCTGGCGCCTGGAAAAAGGCAATAGGGAGTAGATCCCCCCCCGAAGCGCTGCGCGCTTCCCCCCCAGGGGGGCGCAGCTGCGGACCGGCAAAGCCGGCTCCGCGCTGCCCCGGTCCTGGGGCGATTTGCTAATGCCGTGAACGGTGTTCTTGGGGGTGCAGGGTGTTTGGCGCTGCATGCGCGCCAGCACAGAAGGGGCGCTCGCTGGCGCCCCTCTTCGTGCGGTGTTTTCGTCTCGCGGCCTTAGACGGCCATCGACGAGATTTCCTTGTAGGCGGCGACCAGCTTGTTGCGCACCTGTATCGCCGTCGAGAAGCCGATGCTGGCCTTCTGCATGTCGACCATCACGTCGTTGAGCGAGACGTCGGGCGCGCCCAGTTCGAAGGCCTTGGCCTGGGCGCTGGCCGCGTTCTGAGCGGCCGTGACACGACGGATCGAGCGTTGCAGCTCGGCGGCGAAGCCGTCGGGCTGGGCCAGCGGCGCGGCGCCGACCGACAGGCCGGATTCCGCCTTGCTGACGACCTCGCGCATCTGGGACAGCATGCTTTCGATGCCGGACAAACCTGTTACCGCCATTGCCATGTTTCCTTGCAGGTGGGGCGTAATGCCGAATCTGCAGGCAGCGTAACCGGGATCGGCGCCTCTCATAGCCGACAAGAACCGCCAAAAAACCCGATATTTCCCCCGATCCGGTGCCGCTCGCGGCGGGCCGCGGGCTGTCCCGCGTCCGGGCTTGCGCCACCCCGGGCGACATAGGGGATAAGTAACGCCAAAAAACCGCTGTTTTCGACGATTGGGATTGCGCCCCCAGCGGCAATAATCCACGCTCACCCCAGACCAGAAGCACGTTGCATGTGTAATCTGCCCTACCCGAACATGAAGTCCTTTCCCCAGCTCCGCGCAGCCAGCGGGGGCCGCAAATGAATCAGCAGGCCACTCTGAGCTCATCTTTGCTGGCGAAGTTCCCCGTGCTGGAAAAAGTCCGGGCGCTGCCCAAGCCCGTCCTGCTGGGCGCGGCGGCGGCCGTGGTCGCGCTGGTCGTGGCCGCGGTCATGTGGACCAGCGAGCCCAAGTACAAGGTTCTGTTCTCGAACCTGGAGGACCGCGACGGCGGCGCCATCGTGACCGCGCTGGGGCAGATGAACGTGCCCTACCGCTACAACGAGAACGGCACCGCCCTGCTGGTTCCGGCCGACCGCGTCTATGACGCCCGGCTGCAGCTGGCATCGCAGGGCCTGCCGCGCGGCGGTTCGGTCGGCTTCGAGCTGATGGACAACGCCCGTTTCGGCGCCAGCCAGTTCGCCGAACAGATCAACTACCAGCGCGGCCTGGAAGGCGAGCTGGCCCGCTCGATCGAATCCATGCACACCGTGCAGCACGCCCGCGTGCACCTGGCCATGCCGCGCCAGTCGCTGTTCGTGCGCGAGCGCCAGGCCCCCACGGCCTCGGTGCTGTTGAACCTGTACCCCGGTCGCAGCCTGAGCGACGCCCAGGTGTCCGCCATCTCCTGGCTGGTCGCTTCCAGCGTGCCGGAACTGACCGCCGAAAACGTCTCCGTCGTCGACCAGAACGGCCGCCTGCTGTCGGCTCCGCTGGGCGAAGGCCGCGGCATGGACGCCGATCAGCTGCGCTTCGTGCGCGAGATGGAACAGCGCACCGTCGAACGCATCCTGACGATCCTGAATCCCCTGGTCGGCCCCGGCAACGTGCACGCCCAGGCCAGCGCCGAGATGGACTTCGCGCGCCGCGAGGAAACCTCCGAGGTCTACCGCCCCAACCAGGAACCCGGCCAGGGCGCGATCCGCAGCCAGCAGACCAGCGACGCCACCCAGCGCGGCATCGGTCCGGCGCAAGGCGTGCCCGGCGCGCTGTCGAACCAGCCGCCCGGCAACGCCCAGGCGCCCATCACCAATCCGCAGCAGCCGCCGGCCCGTCCCGGCCAGACGCCGCAGCAGCAAGGCGCCCAGCAGCAGACCGGCGCGCAGGCCGCCTCCGGCAGCCTGAACGAGCGCCGCGACGCCACCACCAATTACGAAGTGGACCGCACCATCAGCCACGTCAAGCAGCCGGTCGGCGCGCTCAAGCGCCTGTCGGTGGCCGTGGTGGTGAACTACATCCGCGACAAGGACGGCGACCTCAAGCCGCTGCCGCCCGAGGAGCTGAACAAGCTGACCAACCTGGTCCGCGAGGCCATGGGCTATTCCGAAGGACGCGGCGACTCGCTCAATCTGGTCAACAGCCAGTTCAACGACGGTCCGCCCGCCCTGCCGATGTGGCGCGATCCGGAAATGATCGCCCTGTTCAAGACCATCATGGCCTGGCTGCTGGGCTTGATCGTGGCCTTCTGGCTGTACCGCAAGGTGCGTCGCCAGGTCACCGATTACCTGTACCCGCCGGTCGATCCGGAAGTGGCTGAATCCGAACGCATCGAAGCCCAGCGCGAGGCCCAGGAAATGGCCCGCGCCAAGGAAACCACGCGCTACGAGGACAACCTGGAACGCGCCCGCACGATGGCGAACAAGGATCCGCGTGCCGTCGCCATGGTCCTGCGCACCTGGATGAGCAAAGATGAAAAATGATTCCGCCAAACCCATGGACGGCATGACCCGCAGCGCCGTCCTGATGATGTCGCTGGGCGAGGACGCCGCGGCCGAGGTCTTCAAGTACCTGACCGCGCGCGAAGTCCAGCAGGTCGGCGCCGCCATGGCCAGCCTGAAGCAGGTCACGCGCAATGACGTGGCCGTCGTGCTGGAAGAGTTCCGCCAGGAAGCCGACCAGTTCATGGCCGTCACGCTGGGCTCGGACGACTACATCCGTACCGTGCTCACCAAGGCCCTGGGCAGCGACCGCGCCGCCGGCCTGATCGAGGACATCCTGGAAGCCGGCGAAGGCGGCAGCGGCATCGATGCGCTGAACTGGCTGGATCCGCACACCGTGGCCGAACTGATCGGCGACGAGCACCCGCAGATCATCGCCACCATCCTGGTGCACCTGGAGCGCGACCGCGCCGCCGGCGTGCTGGCGCTCTTGACCGACCGCCTGCGCAACGACGTGATGCTGCGCATCGCCACCTTCGGCGGCGTGCAGCCGGCCGCGCTGTCCGAACTGACCGACGTGCTCAATTCGGTGCTGGCCGGCCAGGGCGCCAAGCGCAGCAAGATGGGCGGCGTGCGCACGGCGGCCGAGATCCTGAACATGATGAACTCGACCGAAGAGGAAACCGTGGTCGCCAGCCTGCGCGAGCGCGATGCCGACCTGGCGCAGAAGATCATCGACGAGATGTTCGTGTTCGACAACCTGCTCGACGTCGAAGACCGCGCCATCCAGCTCATCCTCAAGGAAATCGACAACGACACGCTCATGGTCGCGCTCAAGGGCGCCCAGGAAGAGCTGCGCGCCAAGTTCCTGCGCAACATGTCCAGCCGCGCCGCCGAGATGCTGCGCGAGGACCTGGAAGCGCAAGGCCCGATCCGCATGTCCAAGGTCGAGGCCGAGCAGAAGAAGATCCTGCAGATCGCCCGCCGCCTGGCCGAGAGCGGCCAGATCGTGCTGGGCAACTCCGGAGACGACGCGTATGTCTGACGCGGACACCGGCTCGACGACCCAGCTCTCGCGCAGCGCCGCCTGGCGGCGCTGGCAGATGCTGTCGTTCGACGAGCCGCCGCCCGTCGAGGCCGCGCCCGAGCCGGAACCCGATCCCGGCCCGGACCCCGAGGTCGTGCTGGCGCAGCTGCGCGCCCAGGCCGTGGCCGAGGGCCGCGAGGAAGGTTACGCGCAAGGCCACGCCGCCGGCCATGAGGCCGGCCGCGCCGAAGGGCGCGAAGCCGGTTTTGCCGAAGGCCGCGAGGCCGGCTACGCCGAGGGCCTTGCCCTGGCCCGCGAACAGGGCGCCGACGAGGCCGCCCGCCTGCACGCCATGGCCGAATCCTGCGCCGCATCGATCGGCGCGCTGGAAGAGCGCATGGGCCAGAGCCTGCTGACGCTGGCGCTGGACATCGCCCAGCAGGTAATCCGCAACACCCTGGCCGAACAACCCGAATCCGTCGTGCACGCCGTGCGCGAAGTGCTGCACATCAATCCCAGCGCCGGCGGCCAGATGCGGCTGTGGGCCAATCCGCAGGACATCGAACTCATCCGCCTGCACCTGGCCGACGAACTGAAGGAAGGCCACTGGCGCGTGCTGGCCGACGAATCGCTCGCGCGCGGCGGCTGCCGCGCCGAAACGCCCTATGGCGACATCGACGCCACGCTGCAGACGCGCTGGCGTCGCGTGGCGGCCTCGCTGGGCCGCAACACTTCCTGGGAAGAACCGGCCCGGGAGACAGAGGCGACGCCATGAGCGCCCGGCCCGCCGTCCCGGTAATCGACCGCTGGCAGACCCAGCTGGAGATCGGCTCGATCCGCGCCGCCTCGACCGAGCCCTGGCTGGTCAGCGGCCGCATCACCCGCGCCACGGGCCTGGTGCTGCACGCCACCGGCCTGCGCCTGCCGGTGGGCGCCGCCGCCCGCATCGAGATCGCGCGCGGGCATGACCATTGGGCCGACGCCGAGGTCGTGGGCTTCGACGGCCACACCCTGTACCTGATGCCGCAGGCCGATATTTCCGGCCTGCCGCCCGGCGCCCGCGTGGTGCCCGGCGAACCGCCCGTGCAGCGCCAGATTCCGCTGCCCAGCAAGGCCGAGCTGAACGGCAACGCCAAGCCCCAGCTGGGCCGCCACCTGCCCGTGGGCAATGCCCTGCTCGGGCGCGTGCTGGACGGCGCCGGCCGTCCGCTGGACGGGCTGGGCCCGCTGACCGGCGCCGAGCTGGCGCCGCTGTCGGCCCAACCGATCAACCCGCTGTCGCGCGCGCCCATCGACACGGTGCTGGACACCGGCGTGCGCGCCATCAACGGCCTGCTGACGGTCGGCCGAGGCCAGCGCATGGGCCTGTTCGCCGGCTCCGGCGTGGGCAAGAGCGTGCTGCTGGGCATGATGGCCCGCTACACCAAGGCCGACGTCATCGTCGTCGGCCTGATCGGCGAACGCGGCCGCGAAGTGAAGGAATTCATCGAGCACAACCTGGGACCCGAGGGCCTGGCCCGTTCGGTCGTGGTGGCCGCGCCGGCCGACGTGTCGGCCCTGCTGCGCCTGCAGGGCGCGGCCTACGCCACGCGCCTGGCCGAGCACTTCCGCGACCAGGGCCTGGACGTGCTGCTGATCATGGACTCGCTGACCCGCTACGCCATGGCGCAACGCGAGATCGCGCTGGCCATCGGCGAGCCACCCGCCACCAAGGGCTACCCGCCCTCGGTCTTCGCCAAGCTGCCCAGCCTGGTGGAACGCACGGGCATGGGCGCGCCCGGTCCGAACGGCAAGGCCGGCTCGATCACCGCGTTCTACACGGTGCTGGCCGAAGGCGACGATCAGCAGGATCCTATCGCCGACTCGGCCCGCGCCATTCTCGATGGCCACGTCGTGCTGTCGCGCCACCTGGCCGAAGCCGGCCACTACCCAGCGATCGACATCGAAGCATCGATTTCCCGGGCCATGACGTCGCTGATCACGCCGCAGCAGTTCTCGGTCGTGCGCCGCTTCAAGCAGACGCTGTCGCGCTACCAGCGCAACCGCGACCTGATCGCCGTTGGCGCCTACGTCGCCGGCAACGATCCGCAGCTGGACGACGCCATCGCCCGTTACCCGCGCCTGGAAGCCTTCCTGCAGCAGGACATCGGCGAGAACGTCGGCTACCAGGACGCGGTCAACCAATTGCAGGCCAGTTTCGAGTTGAGGGACACCTATGCCTAGCCAACTTCCCCTGGACATGCTGATCAATCTGGCCAAGGAGAGCACGGACGAAGCCGCGCGCCTGCTGGGCCGCCTCAGCGCCGAACGCACCAATGCCGAACGCCAGCTCGGCATGCTGCAGGACTACCGCCACGATTACCTGGAGCGGCTGCAGCAGGCCATGACCTCCGGCATGTCGGCCAGCGACTGCCACAATTACCAGCGCTTCATCGGCACGCTGGACGATGCCATCGTCCAACAACAGGGCGTGCTGCAGCAGGCCGACGAGAACCTGAACAAGGGCCGGCTCTACTACCAGCAGGAAAAGCGCAAGCTCAATTCCTACGACGCGCTGGCGCAACGCGCACAGCGCGCCGAAGCCGTCGCCGAATCGCGCCGCGAACAGCGCCTGAACGACGAATACTCGGCCCGCCTGGTCCAGCGCCAGGCCGGCATGCATTAAGCGACATACCACAGGAAGCCCAAGATGAACGCTCCCCTGCCCCTGCCCGCCATCGCCCCGTCCGCGCCGGTTTCACCGGCCGACGCCTTTGGCGCCAAGTCCTCCGTGTCCGACAACAAGGGCCCCAGCTTCTCCGAAGTGCTGGCCCAGCAGCGTCCGACCCAGTCGAATGACGCCCGTCCCGCCGGCAATGGCGCCAAGGAACCCGCGCCCGGCAAGACCGGCGGCAGCCCGGAGGGCCATGCCGAGAACGCCGCGTCCGGCGCCATCGACGAAGCCGTCGAGAAGGCCGCCCAGGCCGAGGCCGGCGCGATGGCGGTCGCCGCCGCGCAGCAGCCCGTGCCGCAAGCCCTGCTGCCGCAGCAGGCGCTGGAAATCGCCGCCCAGGCCGCCGAACAGGTGCAGAACGCCCGTGGCGCCGCGCAGGCCGCGATCACCGCCGCCAGCGGCACCGCCGCCGTGCTGGTCAACGCGTTGAACGCCAACGAGGTCACGCCGACGCCGCGCGCGCCCGTGCCGCTGACGGCGCAACAAGCCCAGGCCGCCGCCGCCCGCGAGGCCCGCGATGCGGAGTTGGCCGTGCCCGTGGTCACCGCCGCCGCCAAGCCCGGCAGCCAGCCCGCCGCCGTGACCGCCGACATCAAGAGCATCGCGCCCGCGGCCGAAACGCCGCGCCTGAGCGCCGACGCCGCGCTGCCGCGCACGGCGCCGCGCACCGCCGTCGAGGCCGCGCAAGCGTCGCAGGCCGGGGCTCAACAGCCCGTGCGCCAGGAAGAGGAATCCGCCCCGCTGCCGGCCGCAACGCCGACGTTCCAGCTGCCCCAGCACGCCGCCGGCGTGCAGGACCATCTGGCGCAATCGCTGGCCGTCGCGGCCCAGCGCCAGCAGCCGCTGCCCGTGTTCAACCCCGCCGGCATCGGTCAGCCGCCGGTCGCGCTGCAGGTCGCCACGCCCGTCGGCGCCACGCACTGGGGCGCCGACCTAGGCCAGCAACTGGTGGTGATGAGCAACAGCGCGCGCCACGGGGTGCAGACCGCCGAGCTGCGCCTGGATCCGCCAGACCTGGGCCCGCTGCGCGTCAGCCTGAACCTGGCCGACGGCGTGGCCAGCGCCTCTTTCGTGTCGGCGCACGCCTCGGTGCGCCAGGCCATTGAAACCGCCTTGCCGCAATTGCAACAGGCGCTGGCGCAGGCCGGCATCTCGCTGGGCCAGACCAGCGTGGGCGAGCAGGCCGCCCAGCAGCAGTTCGCCCAGAACCAGGGCGGCGGTTCGCAGCGCCAGGGCGGCAGCCTGACGGGCGGCGCGGGCGACGTGGTGGCCGACGCCTCGCGTCCCGCCTCGGCCTCGCCCCGCAACGCCAACGCGCTGGTCGACACCTTCGCGTAATCCCGGCTGGCGCGCGGCCCCGCCAGGGCCGCGCGCAGTGCAGCAATAGCTTGAGATACGCGGCTTTCGCCCTGTTTTTCGCTCCCAAACCGGCGCGGGATTTCGGGCAGAATGCTTTCATCCACTGAGAGTCCGTTTTCATTAGCGGCAAACACGCATCGACACCAAGATGGCGACTTCAAAACCTTCCACCATGCCGGCGCGCGGCACGCTTCCCACCCGCTCCGGCGGCCTGGGCCGCATCCTCCGTCCCGTGCTCGCGGTCCTGGTCCTGCTGCTGGTCGCGGCGGCCAGCGCCGGCGCGACCTGGTTCATCACGCAACGCATGCAGCCGCCGCCCAATGGCGCCAACGTGTCGCTCGCCGTCGGCCAGAATCCGGGCCAGGTTGGCGCACCCGGCACGCCGGGCGCGCCTGGCGCGCCGGGCCAGACCCCGCAGCCGACCACCTTCGTCGCCCCGCCGACCACGCCAGTCGCAGTGCCCGCGCCGATCTTCGTGCCCATCGAGGCGTTCACGGTCACGCTGCAGAACGCCGATACCGAGCGCATCATGCACGTGGGCCTGACGCTGCGCGTCAACGACGAGCAGACCCGCACCCGCCTGGAAAAGTACATGCCCGAGGTCCGCAGCCGCATCCTCATGGTGCTGTCGTCGCAGTCGCCGACCGCCGTGCAGACCTCGCAAGGCAAGACCGACATGGCCAACGCGATCAAGCAGGCCGTCAACCGTCCGTTCTCGCCGCTGCCTGACGGCCAGTACGTCACCGACGTGCTGTTCACGGCGTTCGTGGTGCAATAAGCATGGCCTACGAGGCGTTTCTTTCGCAGGACGAAGTCGATGCGCTGCTGGCCGGCGTAACCGGCGAGAGCGACAGCAAAAAGGAAACCGCGGGCGCCAGCGACGGCGCTCGGGCCTACGACCTGAGTTCCCCGGACCGGGTCGTGCGTCGTCGCATGCAGACGCTGGAGCTGATCAACGAGCGTTTCGCTCGCCAGATGCGCCATGTGCTGCTGAACTTCATGCGTCGCAGCGCGGACATCACCGTCGGCTCGATCAGGATCCAGAAGTACGCGGACTTCGAGCGCAACCTGCCCGTGCCCAGCAATCTGAACATGATTCAGATGAAGCCGCTGCGTGGCACCGCGCTCTTCACCTATGACCCGAACCTGGTGTTCCTGGTCATCGACAGCCTGTTCGGCGGCGATGGCCGCTACCACACGCGCGTCGAGGGCCGTGACTTCACCACCACCGAACAGCGCATCATCCAGCGCCTGCTCAACCTGACGCTGGAAAGCTACGGCAAGTCCTGGGATCCGGTCTATCCGATCGAATTCGAGTACGTGCGCTCGGAGATGCACACCAAGTTCGCCAGCATCACCGGCAGCAACGAAGTCGTGGTCGTGAGCTCGTTCCATATCGAGTTCGGCGCCACCGGCGGCGATCTGAACATCTGCCTGCCCTATTCCATGATCGAGCCGGTGCGCGACCTGTTGACGCGCCCGCTGCAGGAGACCGCGCTGGAGGAAGTGGACCAGCGCTGGGCCCAGCAGCTGTCGCGCCAGGTGCGCAGCGCCGACATCGACGTGGTTGCCGAATTCGCCCGCATTCCGTCCAGCATCCGCGAGCTGATGCGCCTGAAGGTGGGCGACGTGCTTCCGGTGGATGTGCCCCAGACCATCATCGCCAGCGTCGACGGCGTGCCGCTGATGGAATGCGGCTACGGCGTCTTCAACGGCCAGTACGCCCTGCGCGTGCACAACATGTTTACTCACGATTCCGATTCAAACGAGGCCCCCGACCATGACTGACAAGAACGAGCCCGGCACTGGCTCGTCCCCGGCCGACGACTGGGCCGACGCGCTCGCCGAACAATCCCGCGCCAATCCGCCCACCCAGGCCGACGGCCTGAAGCCGCAGGAACCGCAGGACGATTGGGCCGCCGCCATGGCCGAACAGACCGCCGCGGCGCCCGCCGCCGCTGCCGCCCCGGCGCCGGCGCCAGCCCCCGCTCCGGCCCAGCCCGCCGCGCAGCCGGCCGCCCAATCGGTGTTCAAGCCGCTGTCCGGCACCACCACGGGCGCAGGCACCGACATCGACCTGATCATGGACGTGCCCGTCCAGCTCACCGTCGAACTGGGACGCACCCGACTGACCATCAAGAACCTGCTGCAGCTGGGCCAGGGCTCGGTGGTGGAACTCGACGGCCTGGCCGGCGAGCCCATGGACATCTTCGTCAACGGCTATCTGATCGCCCAGGGCGAAGTCGTGGTGGTGGAAGACAAGTACGGCATCCGCCTGACCGACATCATCACGCCGTCCGAGCGCATCAACCGCCTGAACAACCGCCGTTGACCAGCGGGCAGGCCATCATGACCGAATCCGCCCTGCTGCG
Source organism: Achromobacter sp. 413638 (assembly GCF_043119405.1). NCBI lineage: Bacteria > Pseudomonadati > Pseudomonadota > Betaproteobacteria > Burkholderiales > Alcaligenaceae > Achromobacter > Achromobacter sp. 413638. Next base: position 4,692 of record NZ_JBICCO010000062.1, on the reverse strand, counting down.
CGTCATCATCGGCCTGGTGCTGGTGGTGGCGGCCATCCTGGCCTCGGCCTGGCTGGCCCGGCGCGCCGGGCTGGTGCAGCGCGGCGGCGGCAACCTGCTCAAGCAGGTCGCCGCCCTGCCGCTGGGCGCCCGCCAGAGCGTCGTGGTCATCGAAGTGGACAAGACCTGGCTGGTGGTGGGCGTGAGCCCGAACCAGCTCACCACCCTGCACACCATGCCTGCCGGCGAGCTGCCCGAAGGCGCTTCCCTGCCCGCCTCGGCCTTCGCGGCCAAGCTGGGCCAGGCGCTCAAGCGCCGCTAGCCCGCGACCCTCATGAATTTCCTCAGACGCATGACCTCCTCCCGAGCCGGGCGCGGCATGCTGCCCATGCTCGGCGCCGCGGCGCTGCTGGGGCTGGCGCTGTTCCCGGCCGGCGTCGTGGCCCAGGCCACCCTGCCCGCCCTGACCGCCACGCCAGGCCCGAACGGCTCCGAGACGTACTCGCTCAGCATGCAGACCATGCTGCTGATGACCTCGTTGTCGTTCCTGCCGGCGGCGCTGCTGATGATGACGGGCTTCACCCGCATCATCATCGTGCTGGGCCTGCTGCGCAGCGCCATGGGCACGGCGATGTCGCCGCCCAACCACGTGCTGATCGGGCTGGCGCTGTTCCTGACCTTCTACACCATGTCGCCGGTGTTCGACAAAATCTACGCCGACGCCTACAAGCCGCTGTCCGAGGGCTCGATCCAGTTCGAGACCGCCGTGGAGCGCGCCGCCGGGCCGCTGCGCACCTTCATGCTGCACCAGACCCGCGAGAACGACCTGGCGCTGTTCGCCAACCTGGCCAAGCAGCCGGCGCTGGAGGATCCCTCGCAGGTGCCGTTGAAGATCCTGGTGCCGGCCTTCATCACCAGCGAACTCAAGACCGCGTTCCAGATCGGCTTCACCATCTTCATTCCCTTCCTCATCATCGACCTGGTCGTGGCCAGCGTGCTGATGGCGCTGGGCATGATGATGGTGCCGCCGGTGACGGTGTCGCTGCCGTTCAAGCTGATGCTGTTCGTGCTGGCCGACGGCTGGCACCTGCTCATGGGCTCGCTGGCCCAGAGCTTCTACCAATAAGCCCGGAGGACCGCCATGACCGCTGAAACCGTCATGACCATGACCTACCAGGCGATGAAGATCGCGTTGGCGATGGCCGGCCCGCTGCTGCTCGTCACGCTGGTCGTGGGCCTGGTCATCAGCATTTTCCAGGCCGCCACGCAGATCAACGAGATGACGCTGTCCTTCATCCCCAAGCTGCTGGCCATGTGCGGCGTGCTGGTGCTGCTGGGTCCGTGGCTGATCGGCCTCATGGTGGACTACATCCGCCAGCTCATCGGGCAGATCCCCGGCCTGGTGTCCTGACCGGCGCGGCCGCCGGCGCACCCATGATCGCGTTCACCCTCGAACAGCTCAACGGCTGGATCGGCCAGTTCATCTGGCCGTTCGTGCGCATCCTGGCGCTGGTGGCCACCGCGCCGCTGTTCGCCGAATCCGCAGTGCCGGTGAAGGTCAAGGTCGGCTTGTCCTTCGTGCTGGCGGCCGCCATCGGCCCGACGCTGGACCCCATGCCGCCCGTGGCTCCCGGCTCCTACGCCGGACTCTGGATGGTGATGCAGCAGGTGCTGACCGGCATCGCGCTGGGCTTCACCATGCGCATCGTGTTCGCCTCGGTGCAGACGGCCGGCGAGTTCATCGGCCTGCAGATGGGTCTGTCCTTCGCGTCTTTCTTCGATCCCGGCACCGGCGCCAATACGGCGGTGCTGTCGCGCATGCTCAACGTCATCGCCATGCTGACCTTCCTGGCGCTTGACGGACACCTGCTGGTGCTGGCGGCGCTGGTGCGCTCCTTCGACACCCTGCCCATCGCGCAGATCCAGCTGCACCAGAACGGCTGGGGCGTGGTGGTCGAATGGGGCAAGACCATCTTCGTGTCCGGCCTGCTGCTGGCGCTGCCGCTGATCTGCGCGCTGCTGACCATCAACCTGGCCATGGGCATCCTCAACCGCGCCGCGCAGCAGCTGTCGGTGTTCTCGGTGGGTTTTCCCGTGACCCTGATCGTGGGCGTCACCGTGCTCACCGTGGTGCTGCCCCATGCAGGGCCCTTCCTGGAATCGCTGTTCGAATCCGGCCTCTCGGCCATGAGCCGAGTGGTAGACGGACTGGCTGGAGGGTAGCCCCCCCGAGCGCTGGCGCGCTTCCCCCAGGGGCGCCGCTACGGACCGGCGGAGCCGGATCCGTGCGGCCCCGATCCGGGAAGACTGGAGCAGAGTGTGGGACTGCACTGCCATGGCCGCCTCGGCCATGCCGGCGTGGCCATGCTCATCACTCAGACTCAAGGCTGGCCGGTCAGGCGGAAGACGCGGATCGTTTCGCGCAGCGAGCCAGACTGTTCGCCCAGCTGCATGACCGCACCACCCAGCTCCTGCACCAGCGAGGTGTTCTGCACCGTCATGACATCCATCTGCGACACGGCCGTGTCGACCTGTTCAATGCCGCTGGACTGTTCCTGCGAGGCCTGCGAGATCTCGCCGATGATGTCCGTGACCCGGCGCACCGCCGTCACGATCTCCTCCATCGTCGCGCCCGCCTGCTCGGCCTGGGCCGAACCCTCGTTGACCCGGTCGACAGAGTCCTCGATCAAGCCCTTGATCTCCTTGGCCGCCTGCGCGCTCTTCTGCGCCAGATTGCGCACTTCGCCGGCCACGACCGCGAAGCCCTTGCCGGATTCGCCGGCGCGTGCCGCCTCGACCGCCGCGTTCAGCGCCAGGATGTTGGTCTGGAACGCAATGCCCTCGATGATGCTGACGATGTCGGCGATCTTGCGCGAGCTGTCCGAGATGCCATGCATGGTGTTGACCACCTGGCCGACGGCCACGCCGCCCCGGCGGGCCACGTCCATGCTGCTGGCGGCCAGCTGATTGGCCTGACGCGCATTGTCGGCATTCTGGCGCACGGTGGAGGTCAGCTGCTCCATGCTCGCCGCGGTCTGCTGCAAGGAGGCCGCCTGGCCCTCGGTGCGGCCGGCCAGTTCCTGGTTGCCGCGCGCGATGTGCACCGCCGCCTGGGTGGTGCCCTCGATGCCGCGATATACGTCCTGCGCGATGCCGATAAGGCTCTTGCGCATGACTTCCAGCGAGAACATCAGGCTGCCGATCTCGTCGTCGGACTCGGCCACGATCTGCGTGGTGAGATTGCCCGCGGCCACCTGGCGCGCCATGTTGGCGGCGTCCACCACCGGGCCCGTCACCGAACGCGACAGGCGCCAGCCCAGCAGGAAAACGGCCGCCACGCCCAGGCTCACCAGTGCGCAGCCGAAGCTGGCGCCGGTCGTGCTCAGCGCATCCCAGTTCGCCCGCAGGCCATAGACCCCCGCGCCCGCCACGAAGCCCGCCGACAGCAGCGCGTGACGCAGCATGCGGCTGCGCACGCCAGGGCGGAACGGATACGCCAGCACGTCGATGATGCGACGCCAGCCGGCGCGCACGGGCCGGCCCCGTCGGATGCGCACGCCGCGCGCGCGCCCCTCGCGGATACGAGCATAGAGCGCCTCCGCCATCTCGATCTGCTCGTCGGTGGGCCGCACCCGCACCGAGGAATACGCCACCACCTCGCCATTCTCGACGATGGGCGTGGCGTTGGCCAACACCCAGTAGAAGCCACCGTCCTTGCGGCGGTTCTTGACCAGCCCCAGCCAGGACTCGCCCGCCTGCAAGGTGCGCCACAAATCCTCGTAGGCCTGCGGCGGCATGTCCGGGTGACGGACGATGTTATGCGCCTTGCCGATCAGCTCTTCGCGGGAGAAGCCGCTGACCTCGATGAAGGCGGGATTGGCATAGAGAATCCGGCCTTTGGTGTCCGTGCGCGAGATGAGGTATTGATCCTCGCGCAGCTTGGTTTCCACATTGTGGACGGGAAGGTTCACTCGCACAGCCAGTCTCCTGTTGCTTCATACGGAGAAGAGCGATTCCATGACGGCAAGCACGCCGGGCCCGCGCGATGCGCAGGCCTGTCCCCGTCTGGTCCGTGAATCCGAAATGCCATCTTGCACCGCTTTCAGACGTCGAAACCTGTTTCACCGCCTATCTCCAGGCGTTATCGCAATTAACGGCTACTTTTTCGAAAACTTAACGTGCGCGGAATCAAACTACTGTCATTTTCCTGTGCTGAGGAAACCCGGCGATCCCGCGCCCGACATGCCGTTCCTGCCCATGCGCGGAACCACTCGGGCCGCCAATGCGACAACGGCGGCGCGCCCCGGACCCTGGACGTGCCGCCGTTGTCCGCGCCCGTTGCCACGGACGCGGGAACACGCTGGTGTTGCTGTTGCCTCAGTGCTGCGCCAGGGTCGGGGCGGCACGGCCGCCGAGCTGGTGCGCCGGCACCTCGATGACCTCGCCGGCGTTGATCTTGAACACCGCCACCGCCTCGGCCAGGCGCTGCGCCTGTTCCTGCAGCGAGCCCGCGGCCGCCGCGGCCTCTTCCACCAGCGCCGCGTTCTGCTGCGTCACCTCGTCCATCTGCGACACCGCGCGGTTCACCTGGTCGATGCCGCTGGACTGCTCTTCCGACGCCGCCGAGATCTCGCCCATGATGTCCGTCACGCGCTTGACCGACGCCACGATCTCCTGCATCGTCGCGCCCGCGCGCTCCACCTGCTGCGAACC
>NZ_JBICCO010000061.1:0-41935 GCF_043119405.1 Achromobacter sp. 413638 | reverse complement strand
GCTGTATGGCGAGCACGCGCTGCTCAAGCCGGGCGGGGGCGGGCCCGAGACGCCCTGGCACCAGGACGAGGCCTTCCGCTCGCCCGACTTCGTCTACAAGGAGCTGAGCATCTGGCTGGCGCTGCAGCCGGCCACGCTGGAGAACGGCTGCATGCAGTTCATCCCCGGGTCCAACAAATGGGACGTGCTGGAGCATCGCTCGCCCGGCGGCGACAAGCATCTGCACCCGCTGGAATGCTGCGGCGACTTCGCCCGCGATCTGGCCGTGGCCGAGCCGCTGGCGCCGGGCGGCTGCACGGTGCACGACGCGCGCACACTGCATCACACCGGCGCCAACACCTCCGACGCGCCCAGGCTGGCCTACATCCTGATCTACAACACGCCGCCCGTGTACAAGCCGGGACGCCGCGAGTTCCCGTGGCTGGAAGGCCGCTGGACCGACAGCCAGACGCGCAAGAAGGAATGGCATCGCCGCGGCGGCCTGGCGGTGGACCTGGTGCGGCGCCTGCCGGCCATCCGCCTGACCAGTCCGCGCTGGCTGGCCTGGGCCACCATCCGCGCGGTCAACAAGGTCTGGCCGCGCTGACGCGGTCCGGCGCGCCGGCCGGCCCGGCGCCGGGCAGCTCGACGCCCGGCCGCCCGAAGCCTCGTATGTGCGTCGTCCGCATGCACGGCGCCTCGCGGAATCCGTGAAAAAGCAGCGCCGGCGGGCCTCGCCCGCCGGCACCGGCGCGTATACTGGGCGGCGCCGCCGGGCCGCAGGGCCTTGCTGCACTGCAAGGCCGCCCGCCGCCGGCGGCCCCATTCTTCCAAGAAAAACCAAGGACGCCATGCGATCGGGCCCTTCCCGATGTTCCGCCTCTGCCCGCGCCATGCCGCGCGGCGCGCGCGCATGCGCCGGTTCCGCCGCGCGTCCCGCACTCTACAGACCCAGCCATGACCGCTAAGCTCTCAACGATCACCTGCATCGAAGATTTGCGCGTAGTCGCGAAACGCCGCGTGCCGCGCATGTTCTACGACTACGCCGATTCGGGCGCCTGGACCGAGGGCACCTACCGCGCCAACGAGAGCGATTTCCAGAAGATCAAGCTGCGCCAGCGCGTGGCGGTGAACATGGAAGGACGCTCGCTGCGCACCACGCTGGCCGGCCATGACGTGGCCATGCCGCTGGCCATCGCGCCGACCGGCCTGACCGGCATGCAGCACGCCGACGGCGAGATCCTGGCGGCCAAGGCCGCCGCCGAATTCGGCGTGCCCTTCACGCTGTCCACCATGAGCATCTGCTCGCTGGAAGACGTGGCCGCCGCCACCGGCAAGCCGTTCTGGTTCCAGCTGTACGTGATGCGCGACCGCGAATTCGTCGGCAACCTGATCGACCGCGCCAAGGCCGCCGGCTGCTCGGCGCTGGTGCTGACGCTGGACCTGCAGATCCTGGGTCAGCGCCACAAGGACATCAAGAACGGCCTGTCCACCCCGCCCAAGCCCACGCTGCGCAACCTGATCAACCTGGCGACCAAGCCGCGCTGGTGCATGGGCATGCTGGGCACCAAGCGCCGCACCTTCGGCAACATCGTCGGCCACGCCAAGGGCGTGAGCGACCTGTCCTCGCTGTCCTCCTGGACCGCCGAGCAGTTCGACCCGCGCCTGAGCTGGGACGACGTCGAGTGGATCAAGCAGCGCTGGGGCGGCAAGCTCATCCTCAAGGGCATCCTGGACGTCGAGGACGCCCAGCTGGCCGCCAACAGCGGCGCCGACGCGCTCATCGTCAGCAACCACGGCGGCCGCCAGCTCGACGGCGCCATGTCCTCGATCGCGGCGGTGCCGTCCATCGCCGACGCGGTGGGCTCGAAGATCGAAGTCTGGATGGACGGCGGCGTGCGCTCCGGCCAGGACATCCTCAAGGCCGTGGCGCTGGGCGCGCGCGGCGCCATGATCGGCCGCGCCTTCCTCTACGGCCTGGGCGCCTACGGCCAGGACGGCGTGCGCCGCGTGCTGGAGATCCTTTACAAGGAAATGGACACCACCATGGCCCTGTGCGGCCGCCGCTCGATCGTGCCGGGCGACCGCAGCATCCTGCTGCCGGGCACCTATCCGGTCTGAGGCAGGCCGGGCCCGTCTTTCAGTCGTCGCATTCCCGGCAGTATGCTCCAGCTTCCAGGCAGACCCACTCCGGAGTCACGATGATGAGCAAGAAGCAAGGCGGCCCCGTCCGCCTGGGCAAGGCGTTGCGGCTGCTGGCCGGCGCGGCCATGGCCGTCCTGCTCCCGGCAGTCGCCCCGGCCCAGCAGAAGACGCTGTACGTGGGCATGAATGGCGGCGGCATGGCCGAAGCCTATGCGAAGCACGTGTTTCCGGATTTCGAGCGCGCCCAGGGCGTGCGGATCGAAGTGGTGCCGGGCACGTCGGCCGAGGTGCTGGCCCGCGCCCAGGCGCAGAAGGGCAAGCCCGGCATGCACCTGATGTTCCTGGACGACGGCGTCATGGTGCGGGCCGTCGCCGCCGGCCTGTGCCAGCCGCTCAGGGACGATCCGGTGCTGCGCGAGCTGTACCCCACCGCCGTCCGGCGCGACCGCAAGGCGGTGGGCCTGAACGTCGGCATGACCGGGCTGGGCTACAACACCCGCCTGTTCGCCCGGCAGGGCTGGGCGCCGCCCACGTCCTGGATGGACCTGGCCGACCCCCGGTACAAGGGCAAGGTGGTGATGCAGTCCGCCGCCGCCAGCACCTTCGGCCTGCACGCTTTCCTCATGTTCAACCGCATCCAGGGCGGCACCGATGCCGACACCAATCCCGGCTTTCGCGCCTGGCCCGGCTCGGTCGGCGCCAATGTGCGGGAATACCTGCCTGACTCGGCCCGGCTGGGCGAGCTGATCGAGGCCGACGAGGCCGCGCTGTTTCCGCTGTCCCCCACCGCCGTCATGCGCCTGAAACGCATGGGCGTGCCGGTGGAGTATGCCGCGCCCAAGGAGGGCTCCGCGGTGCTGATGGTGGCCGAGTGCGTGGTGGCCCGCAACAGCGAGCCTGAACTGTCGCAGCAACTGGCGCTGTACCTGCTGTCGGTGCAGGCGCAGGTCAAGGCGCTGGAGACGGGCAGCTTGTTTCCGTCGAACAAGAATGTCTCGCCGCCGCCCGACCACGTCGTGTCGTTCAAGCGCTTTCAGGGCTATATGACCAACGCCAAGATCGTGAACTGGGAGCGCATCAACGCCGATCGTCCCGCGTTCAACGCGCGCTGGAACAAGATGATCGTCCGCTAGCGCGCCGGCAATCCTCGCGGCGCTTCCGTGCCGGAGGGCTGCCGCGCTCCGGCGCCTGGGCGTGTGCCGACCGGCACGCGAAAATCGCAAAATCTGCAAATGGGCCGCCGCTACAGTGCGTTCCAAGGAGACCGCATGAAGCCCGAAACCCTGAACCACTATGGCCAGCGCCTGGAACCCGTCCTGCGCTGGCTGGCGAGCCACCCGGACGCCGACCCGGACCTGTACCGGCTGGCGGACCTGGCCTGCCTGTCGCCGTACCACTTCCATCGCGTCTACCGCGCCTTGATGGGAGAAACGGTGAACGCCACCGTGCAGCGCATCCGCATGCACCGCGCGGCGGTGGCGCTGGGACGGTCCGAGGCTTCCTTGCGCGAGGTGGCGCAGCGCGCCGGCTATGAGTCGGACGCGGCGTTCAACCGGGCATTCGGCGCGACCTTCGGCATTTCGCCGGGGCGCTACCGGGCCGCCCGCTCCCGTCCCTTCGACCCACAGGAGCTAGGCATGTACCCCATCAAGATCGAAACCTTTCCCGGCGCCACGCTGGCGGTCCTGTCGCATCGCGGCAGCTACCAGGAGATCGGCCCGCTGTTCTCGCGCGTCTTCATGCTGGCCGCCAGCCGCGGCCTGGCGCGGCCCGAATCGGTCGGCTACGGCGTGTACCTGGATGATCCCGAGCAGGTGCCGGCCAGCGAGCTGCGCGCCAAGGCCGGCATGTCGGTCGCGCCCGACGCCGACCTGGGCGACGAGCTGGAACGCTTCGAGATCCCGCAAGGCCGCTGCGCCATCCTGACCTATACCGGTCCGTACAACGAGATGGACAAGCCCTACAACTGGATGTTCTCGGAATGGCTGCCCGGCAGTGGCGAGGTGCCGGCGGACTTCCCCATGTTCGAGATGTACATGAACGACCCGCGCACCACGCCGCCGGCGCAATTGCAGACCTGCATCTGCATGCCGTTGAAGTAAGGCGGGACGAAGCCGGGCGCATGCGGCGCGGCGTGGCTGCCGCGCCGCATGCGCTCAGCGGGCCGGCGTCTGGAAGCTGACCTGCGCGGGACGGCCCGGCAGGTGCAGCGTGGCGGTGGCCGGCGGGGTTTCGGCGATGACTTCCCCGCCGCGCAGCACCATCAGGCGCGTGGCGCGCAGGCGCAGCGCCTCGACCGCGTCGCGCGCCTGCAGCAGCACCAGGTCGGCGCGCTTGCCCACCGCCAGGCCGGTGTCGTCCAGGCCCAGGATGCGGGCCGGGGTCGTGGTCACGGCCTCGAAACAGGCGCGCATGGCGTCCTGGCCCGTCATCTGCGCCACGTGCAGGCCCATGTGCGCGACCTCCAGCATGTCGCCCGAGCCCAGGCTGTACCAGGGATCCATCACGCAGTCGTGGCCGAAGGCCACCGGCACGCCGGCGGCCAGCAGCTCGGGCACGCGCGTCATGCCGCGGCGCTTGGGATAGCTGTCGTGGCGGCCCTGCAGCGTGATGTTGATGAGCGGGTTGGCGATGGCCGACACGCCGGCTTCGCGCATCAGCGGGATCAGCTTGGACACGTAGTAGTTGTCCATCGAGTGCATGGACGTCAGGTGCGAGCCCGTGACGCGGCCCTGCAGGCCCAGGCGCTGCGCATGGTAGGCCAGGGTCTCGATGTGGCGCGACAGCGGATCGTCGCTTTCATCGCAGTGCATGTCCACGCGCAGGCCGCGCTCGGCGGCCAGCTCGCACAGCAGACGCACCGATTCCGCGCCGTCCTGCATGGTGCGCTCGAAATGCGGAATGCCGCCGACCACGTCCACGCCCATGTCCAGCGCGCGCTTGAGGTTGTCCATCGCGCCGGGGGCGCGCAGCACGCCGTCCTGCGGGAAGGCGACCAGCTGCAGGTCCAGGTAGGGCTTGACCCGCTCGCGCACGTGCAGCAGCGCCTCTACCGCCAGCAGGCGCGGATCGCACACGTCCACATGCGAACGGATCGCCAGCAGGCCGCGCGCCACGGCCCAGTCGCAATAGGCCAGCGCGCGCTCGACCAGCGCTTCCTGCGTCAGCAGCGGCTTGAGTTCGCCCCACAGCGCGATGCCTTCGAGCAGCGTGCCCGACTGGTTCACGCGCGGCAGCCCGAAGGACAGCGTCGAGTCCATGTGGAAGTGCGCGTCCACGAAAGGCGGCGACACCAGCTGGCCGGCCGCGTCGATGGTGCGCGCGGCCTCGGCCTTGAGCGCCGGCTCCAGCGCCGCGATGCGGCCCTGGGCGATGCCGATGTCGATGTCCTGGCGGCCGTCGGGCAGCGTGCAGCGTTTGATGATCAGGTCGAGCATGGTGGTTCCTCGCGGAAGATGTCAGTGGTTCATGGCGTCACGCCGGCTTTCGTCGCATGAACGAAGCGCCACCCCATCGGGGTCGCACGGAGCCGGCTCTGCCGGTCCGTCGCGACGCCCCCCTGGGGGGGAAGCGCGCAGCGCTTCGGGGGGGCCTCTACCCCTACACCCCTTTTAGCGTTCGCCCTTGCGGTAGGGTTTCATCAAGGCTTGCGGGTAGGCGGCGCGGCGCGCCATCACCACCAGGGCCAGGATGGAAAGCAGGTACGGCAGCATCAGGTATACCTGATACGGCAGCTCGGGCAGGCCCGGCAGCGCCGCCCCGCCCTGCTGCAGGCGCAGCTGCAGCGCGTCGAAGAAGGCGAAGATCAGCGCGCCCAGCAGCGCCTTGCCGGGACGCCACGACGCGAACACCACCAGCGCCACGCAGATCCAGCCACGACCGTTGACCATGTTGAAGAAGAAGGCGTTGAAGGCGGCCAGCGTCAGGAAGCTGCCGGCCACGCCCATCAGCGCCGAGCCGGCGACGATGGCGCCGATGCGCAGGCGGGTGACCGACAGGCCCTGGCCCTCGGCGGCGGCGGGATTCTCGCCCACCATGCGCACGGCCAGACCCACTGGCGTGCGGTTCAGCACCCAGGCCAGCAGCGGCACCGCCGCCAGCGCCAGCAGCGTCATGGGCGTCTGGCCGGCCAGCACCGGGCCGATCACCGGTATGCCGGCCAGGAACTTCATCTCGGCGAAGGGCGTGATAGTGGGCGGCGTGTTCACGCTGGGGAAGGTGACGCGGTAGGCGAAGTAGCTCAGGCTGGTGGCCAGCAGCGTCACGCCCAGCCCCGACACGTGCTGCGACAGGCCCAGCGGCACGGTCAGCACGGCATGCAGCAGGCCGAACACGGCGCCGGCCAGCGCCGCCGCCAGCACGCCGACATACAGCGGCGCGCCCAGGTAGACCACCAGCCAGCCGGTGAAGGCGCCGGCGGCCATGATGCCCTCGATGCCCAGGTTCAGCACGCCGGCACGCTCGCACAGCAGCACGCCCAGCGTGCCCAGGATGAGCGGCGTGGCCAGGCGCAGCACCGCGACCCAGAACGCCGAAGAACTCAGCAGATCCATCCATTCCATGATTCAGCCCCGATTGCGGCGCAGGCGGTATTGCGCGAACAGCGTCGCCACCAGCATGGCCAGCAGCGAGGTGGCGACGATGACGTCGGCGATGTAGTTGGGCACGGCGATGGCGCGGCTCATGCTGTCGGCGCCGACCAGCATGCCGGCGACGAACACGCTGGCCAGGATCACGCCCAGCGGATGCAGGCCGGCCAGCATGGCGACCACCACGCCCGTGTAGCCGTAGCCCGGCGACATGTCCAGCGTGACGTAGCCGGTGCGGCCCGCCACCTCGATGGCGCCGGCCAGCCCGGCCAGCGCGCCCGACAGCATCGCGGTGCCCAGCATCACGCGGCTGACCGGCAGCCCCAGGAAGCGCGAGGCGTGCGCGTTGGCGCCGACCGCGCGCATCTGGAAGCCGAACACCGTGTAGCGGTTCAGCAGCCACAGGCCCAGCGCCAGGCCGGCCGCCCACAACAGGCCGGTGTGGGCGCGGGTGCGCTCGATCAGCTTGCCCAGCTCCAGGTCGCCGTTCAGCGCCACCGACTGCGGCCAGCCCATGGCCATGGGATCCTTCATGGGACCGTCCAGCATCATGGAGACGAACAGCAGCACGATGAAGTTGCCCAGCAGCGTGGTCACCACCTCGTCCACGCCCAGCCGCGTCTTGAGCAGCGCCGGAATCAGCAGCAGCAGCGCGCCGGCCAGCGCGGCGGCCAGCATCATTCCGGCGAACAGCATGGGCACGGGCAGGTCGAAGCCGGCGCCGTCGTGCAGGCCGCCCACGGCCACGGCCGCCAGCGCGCCCAGGTACAGCTGGCCCTCGGCGCCGATGTTGTAGAAGCGCGCGCGGAAGGCCACCGCGCAGGCCAGGCCGGTCAGCATCAGCGGCGTGGCGCGGGTCAGCGTCTCGGACAGCGCGAAGCGCGAGCCGAACGCGCCTTCGAACAGCAGCGCGTAGGTGCGCCCGACGGGCGCGCCGGCCCAGGCCACCAGCAGCGCGCAGACCGCCAGGGTGAAGAGGATGGCCGCGACGGGAGCCAGCGCCAGCGCAAGGCGGCTGGGCTCGGGGCGGCGTTCCAGGAGTAGTTTCATGCGTATGTTTGCTCGGTGATGGGTGGGAAGCGCGCGCCGGGGCGTGACCGGCCCTAGGCGCGCGTTCCCGTCATGGCCAGGCCCACGCTGGCCGGCGTCCATTGCGCGACCGGCTTGACGTCGACCAGCTTGCCGCCGCACAGCACGGCGATGCGGTCGGCCAGCGCGAAGATCTCTTCCAGGTCCTCGGACACCAGCAGCACGCCGGCGCCGCGCCGGCGGGCCGCCAGCAGCTGCTCGCGCACATAGGCCACGGCGCCGATGTCCAGGCCCCAGGTGGGCTGGTCGGCCACGATGAAGTCCGGCTCGCGGGCCAGCGTGCGGCCCAGGATCAGCTTCTGCATATTGCCGCCGGACAGGCTGCGGGTGCGCACGTCCAGCGAGGCGGCGCGCACGTCGAACTGCCTGGCCAGCGCCTGCGCGTAGGCGCGGCCGGCGCGCGCGCGGATCATGCCCCAGCGCGCGAAGCGCGGGTCGTTCAGATCTTCGACGATGGCGTTTTCCCAGAGCGGGCTGTCGCCGATCATGCCTTCGCCGTGGCGGTCTTCCGGGATGCGGCCGACGCGCGCGGCGGTCCAGCCGGCGGGCGTGCGGGGCGCGGGGGCGCGCTCCGCGCCCAGCCGGATGGCGCCGTCGCTGGGCTGGCGCAGGCCGGTCAGCACCGACACCAGCGCCTGCTGGCCGTTGCCGGCCACGCCGGCGATGGCCACGATCTCGTGCCGGTGCACGGTCAGATCCAGGCTGTCCAGGCGCGTGGCGCCGTCGCGGTCGCGCACTGTCACCTGCGACAGCGCGATCACCGGCGCCGCTTGCTCGGCGGCGGCCACGGCCTCGGCGTGCGGCATGGCGACCTTGCGGCCCACCATCAGTTCGGCCAGTTCGGCCGGCGTGGTGGCGGCGGTTTCGCGCTCGGCCACCAGCCTGCCCTGGCGCAGCACGGCCACGCGCCGCGACACCGCCATGACTTCGTCCAGCTTGTGCGAAATGAAGATGACGGCCAGGCCCTCGTCCACGAAACCGCGCAGCGTGGCGAACAGGCCGTCGACTTCCTGCGGCGTCAGCACGGCGGTGGGCTCGTCCAGGATCAGGACGCGCGCGCCGCGATACAGCGCCTTCAGGATTTCAACGCGCTGCTTCTCGCCCACCGACAGCGTGCCGACGCGCGCGTCGGGATCCACGCCCAGGCCGAAGCGCTGGCCCAGCTCGACCAGCTTGCGGCGGGCCTGGCGCCGCCCGGAAGCCAGCTTCCACAGCGATTCCGTGCCCACCATGATGTTGTCCAGCACGGTCAGGTTGTCGGCCAGCGTGAAGTGCTGGTGCACCATGCCGACCCCCGCGGCCAGCGCCGCGTCGGGCCGGCCTGGCGGCAACGGCTGGCCGAAGACCTCGATGGCGCCGGCGTCGGCCACGTAGTGGCCGAACAGGATCGACACCAGCGTGGACTTGCCGGCGCCGTTCTCGCCCAGCAGGGCCAGCACCTCGCCCTGTCCGAGCGTGAGCGAGATGTCGTCGTTGGCCGTCAGGCTGCCGAAGCGCTTGGTGATCCCCGTCAGTCGCAGGGCGAGCGGCGCCGGGCTCATCGCGCGGAGGACTTGGGTTCTTTGTCGTTGACCTTGACGCTGAAGCTGCCGTCCAGGATGGCCTTCTGTTTGGCTTCCACCTTGGCGATCAGGTCGGCCGGGATCTTGCCGGCGAAGGTGCCCAGCGGCGCCAGCGACGAGCCCTTGTGCTTCATCAGCGAGTACTGGCCGTAGTCGTCGGCCTTGAAGGCGCCGGCCTTGACCTGCTTGAGCGCCGCGTCGATGGTCGGCTCCATGCTCCACAGGGCCGAGGCCACCACGGTCTCGGGGTACTGCGGCTGGGTGTCGATCACGTTGCCGATGGCCAGCTTGCCGCGTTCCTTGGCGGCGTCCGACACGCCGAAGCGCTCGGCGTAGAGCACGTCGGTGCCCTTGTCGATCATGGCGAAGGCGGCTTCCTTGGCCTTCGGGGGATCGAACCAGGAGCCGATGAAGGTGACGGTGAACTCGGCCTTGGGGTTGATCTCGCGCGCGCCTTCGATGAAGGCCTGCATCAGGCGGTTCACTTCGGGAATGGGGTAGCCGCCCACCAGGCCGATCTTGCCGGTCTGGCTCATGCCGGCCGCGATCATGCCGGTCAGGTAGGCCGGCTCCTGGATGTAGTTGTCGAACACCGCGAAGTTGGGCTGCTGCGGCTTGCCCGAGGAACCCATCAGGAAGGCGGTCTGCGGATAGTCCTTGGCGACCTTGCGCGCGGCGGCCTCGACCGCGAAGGCCTCGCCCACCACCAGCTTGTTGCCCTGCTCGGCATACTGGCGCATGACGCGCTCGTAGTCGGCGTTGGTGACGTTCTCGGAGAACGCGTAGTCGATCTCGCCGCGGTCGCGGGCGGCGGTCAGCGCCTTGTGGATGCGCGATACCCACTGCTGCTCGACCGGCACCGTGTAGATGGCGGCGACCTTGACCTTTTCGGGCGCCTGGGCCTGGACCGTGCCGGCCAGCATCAGCGCGCCGGCGGCGGCGGCCAGCTTGAGCAGGCCGCGGCGGGCGGACGAGGGGAATAGGGAGTTCATGCGTGGGGCTCCTTCGCGGTGATGGACGGGAATGGGGAAAGGACGCGATCGCCGCGCGCGCGGCCCCTCGCCGCCCGATGGCTGCGGCCGCCGGCGGACGAGCCGGGGCGAGCGGGCGGATGCGTGGTGTTGGGATCGGTCATCGGATGGGGCGCAGGCAGGCGCGCCCATCCGAACGGTCGGGTTCGCGGCCTGCCATGGCGAAGCAATTTGTATGCCATGCGGCGTTCCCGCGGCAAGTCGGGGAAACCTGATGGCCGGGCAGGATTATAGGCACGCCGGCGGGGATTGTCGGCACCATCGTGGTGCGGCTTTGCAGGTGGTGGACGGCGGCGCGCTCAAATCCTGGCGCGCCGCGCAATGCAGTGTTCCACCGGCCCGGGCTGGCAAGGCCGCCCGGGCCGCCTAAAATTCCGGCGCGGGCGCGCGCGTCTGGCGCCGCCCCGCTGTGCCGGACCGGGCCCGCCCCTCGCGGGACGGCCAGTCCCTGAACCCGGCCGCGCGCCGCGCGGCCCGTCGGAAGACACGATGCAAGACATACAGTTGCTGCTGGAGCAGTACGGCGCCTGGTTGGTGTTCGGGAACGTCCTGATCGAACAGGCCGGCCTGCCCGTGCCCGCCTATCCCATGCTGATCGCCGCCGGCGCGCTGGCCGGCACGGCCGGCTGGCTGGCGCCGTGGATCGCGGCCACGCTGGCCTGCCTGCTGGCCGACAGCCTCTGGTACCTGGCGGGCCGGCGCTACGGTTCGCGCCTGCTTGGCGTGGTCTGCAAGCTGTCGCTGTCGCAGGATTCCTGCATCCGCCAGACGCAGCGGCTGTACCTGCGCGTCGGCGTGCGCGCGCTGCTGGTGTGCAAGTTCCTGCCGGGCGCGGGCGCGCTGTCCACCGTCATGGCCGGCCTGACGGGCACCGGCTTGCGCCGTTTCCTGCTGTACGACCTGGTCGGCGCGATGATCTGGGCCGGCTCGGCGCTGCTGCTGGGCGGCCTGTTCCATGGCGTGGTCAACGACGTGCTGGACCTGCTGGCGAACTATGGCGCCATGGGCCTGGGCCTGCTGGCCGCGCTGCTGGCGCTGTACATCGTCGTGCGCGCGCTGCGCCGCTGGGTGCTGGTGCGCAAGCTGCGCGTCATCCCGAGGCTGTCGGTCGACGAGCTGATGCGCTGGCGTCAGGACGGCCGCCAGGCGCTGGTGTTCGACGTGCGGCCCGAGGCCCAGCGCGACGCCCAGCGCATTCCCGGCGCCATCGCGGTGGACCTGCGCGCGCCGCTGCCGCCGCTGGAGGCGGACGCGCAGGACGCCGACATCGTGGTCTATTGCGCCTGCCCCAACGAGGTCTCGGCCGCGATGCTGGCCCGGCGGCTGCGCGCCGCCGGCTATCGCCGCACCTGGGCGCTGCGCGGCGGCTACGAGGCCTGGGCGCGCCACGCGCAGCCCTGAACGCCAGCCCGTGATTCCGGTCCGTGATTCCGGTTCGTGGCTTTGGCCCGTGGCTTCGGTCCGGCCGCGGCCGCGCGCATAATGTCCGCGTTCGCCCGCAAGACTTGCGGGCTGCCAGACAGGAGACAGACATGCGCTTGTTGTTCTTGGGCGCCGGCGGCACCGGCGGCTACTTTGGCGGACGCGCGGCCCAGGCCGGCGCGGACGTGACCTTCCTGGTGCGCGAGCCGCGCGCGGCGCGCCTGCGCGCCGAAGGGTTGCGCATCCGCAGCCCGCTGGGCGACGCCGTGGTGCGGCCCAAGCTCGCCACCAGCCAGACGCTGGATGGCGCCTACGACGTGGTGGTGCTGAGCTGCAAGGCCTATGACCTGGCCAGCGCCATCGAGGCGATCCGCCCCGCCGTGGGGCCGGACACGGCGGTGCTGCCCATCATGAACGGCGTGCTGCAATACGAGGTGCTGGACCGCGAGTTCGAGGCGCGGCGCGTGTTGGGCGGGCTGTGCCAGATCAACGCCACCCTGGGGCCGGACGGCGAGGTCGTGCACCTGGGCAAGTTCGCCAGCATCGTGTTCGGCGAACGCGCCGGCCCGGCCCGCAGCGCCCGCTGCGAGGCGCTGGCGCAGGCCTTGGCTGGCGGCGAATTCAGCAGTCGCCTGAGCGACAACATCCACCAGGACGTGTGGGAAAAGTACGTATTCCTGACCACGCTGGCGGCCGGCACCTGCCTGATGCGCGGGCCGGTGGGCCGGATCGCCGCCACCGACGACGGCGCCGACATCCTGCGTGCCCTGCTGCGCGAATCGCAGGCCGTGGCGGCCGCGTCCGGGCATGCGGTGCGGCCCGAGGCCGACGCCTCGGTGCTGAAGATCCTGACCGACACCAGCCAGCCCATGACCGCGTCCATGTTCCGCGACCTGAGCCAGGGCCTGCCGGTCGAGGCAGACCACATCGTCGGCGACATGGTGCGCCGCGCCGCCACGCTCGGCGTGGACGCGACCTATCTGCGCGTGGCCTACGCGCATCTGCAGGTCTATCAGGCGCAGCGCGCGGCGGGCTGACGCGGCCGCGGCGGCGCCGCTGTTCAAGCGCCGCCGCCCGGCGCACACTGTAGCCATGCGCCGCGCGCGGTTCGCGGCGCGGGCCGGCGGCGCATTCGCCGGCATTGGTGCGCGGATTGCAAAGAACTCGTCCGTTCCGGTGGGTTTTTCCCATCGATTCGACCGAATAGCATGGTGTTGCCTGAACCGCGGCGGGGCTTACGGACAGTCCGCAAGGCAAGCGCGCCCGGTTCCTACTGACAGGAGCAAGACCATGAAAATCGCATTGATCGGCATCACCGGCCGCGTGGGTTCGCGCGTTGCCGACGAATTGCTCAAGCGCGGCCACCAGGTGACCGGCATCGCCCGCAACCTGGGCGACGTCAATCCCCAGCCCGGCCTGACCGTCAAGCAGGGCGACGCCACCGATCCGCAGGGCCTGACCGCGCTGCTGGCCGGCCACGACGCCGTGGTCAGCGCCTCGCGCTTCGTCTCGTCCGATGCCAAGCCGCTGATCGCAGCGGTGAAGGACGCCGGCGTGCCGCGCCTGCTGGTGGTCGGCGGCGCGGGCAGCCTGCAGGTGGCGCCCGGCAAGATGCTGATCGACACCCCCGAGTTTCCCGACGCCTACAAGCCCGAGGCCCGCGCCGGCGTGGTGTTCCTGGACGCGCTGCGCCAGGAGAAGGTGCTGAACTGGACCTTCCTGTCGCCGTCCGCGCTGTTCGAGCCGGGCGAGCGCACCGGCAAGTTCCGCCTGGGCGATGACGTGCTGCTGGCGGACGACGAGGGCAAGAGCTGGATCTCGATGGAAGACTACGCCATCGCGTTGGCCGACGAGATCGAGACGCCCCGGCATACACGCCGCCGTTTCACCGTCGGATACTGATCCGTTCCGTCCGGGCAGCCCGCCCGGAACGGAGCCGGCCCGCCCAATGGCGGGCCATTGTCGTTTTGACGCCCGATTTTCTCGGGCGCTGGCGGGAAATGGGCCGGGACGCCGTCTTTTATTTGTAAACTGGCGAACCGCCAGCCGGTGTCCTGACTTGAGTCGTTTCGTATGCGTATCCCCTTGAAATCCTTGGCTTTCTGTACGCTGCTGGCCGCCGGCGGCCTGGCGCTGTCGCCCGCGTCCGCCGCGCCGCAGTCCAACAAGGAGATCGCGGTGGCCTTTTTCCGCATGATGTTCCTGGACCGCGACGTCGACGAGGCGGTGCGTCTGTACGTGGGCGACAAGTACGTGCAGCACAATCCCTACATGCCCGACGGCGTCGGTCCCACGCAGGATTACTTCCCGGCGTATTTCGAGCAGCATCCGCAGGCCGTCGTCGAGATCAAGCGCGTGATCGCCGAGGGCGAGCTGGTCATGATCCACAACCTGTGGAAGGACACGCCCGAAGACCGCGGCCAGGCCGTGGTGGACATCTTCCGCCTGGAAAACGGCAAGATCGTCGAGCACTGGGACGTGAGCCAGGACATTCCCGAAAACCCCGCCAACAAGAACGGCATGTTCTAGGCGCAGGCGCGTCCCGAGCTGCCGGCGTTCCAAGCGAGTCCAGCGTGTCCCCTGCGCCCGATATCCAGCCCGTCGAGCTGTCCCGTTCCTACCTGCTGCTGAACCACGGCCCCACGGTGCTGGTCACCAGCGCCCACGGCGGCCGGCGCAACGTCATGGCGGCGGCCTGGGCCATGCCGCTGGACTTCAACCCCGCCCGCATGCTGGTGGTGGTGGACAAGAACACCCATACGCGCACGCTGATCGACGCTTCCGGCGAATTCGCGCTGTGCATTCCGTCGCGCGAGCAGGCGCGGGCCACGCTGAAGGTCGGCACGGATTCCGGCCGCGACGAGGACAAGTTCCAGGCCAGCGGCCTGTCCACCTTCCCCGCCAGCAAGATCGGCGCGCCGCTGGTCGCGGGCTGCCTGGGCTGGCTGGAATGCAAGGTGCTGCCCGAGCCGCACAACCAGCAGGCCTACGATCTGTTCATCGGCGAGGTCGTGGCCGCCTGGGCCGCGCCCGATGTGTTCTCGGGCAATCGATGGCATTTCCCTTCCGAGGGCCGCCGCTCGATCCATTACCTGGCCGGCGGTTCGTTCTTCGCCACCGGCGAGGGCTTTTCCGTGTCCGAACCGGAGCCGTCATGAGCGGCGCGCGGCCCGGCGTCTATCTGGCCGGTTTCGACGTGTTCCTGCCGGACGCGGCGGCGCATGGCGAGCGGCTCAAGGCGCTGGCCGCCCGACACGGTTTTGACGGCCTGTTCCCGCTGGACAACCAGACGCCGCCCGGCCTGGCCGGCGCGGCGCTGGCGCAGTGGATCTATCGCGCCAACGTGGCCATGATCCAGCGCGCGGACCTGGTCATGGCCAACCTGAATCCGTTCCGTGGCGCCGAGCCTGATTCGGGCACGGCCTTCGAGGTGGGCTACGCCATCGCCTGCGGCAAGCCGGTATGGGCGTACACCGCGCAGGCGGATTCGCTGATCGCGCAGGTGGCGGTCGGTACGGCGGACACGCCCGCCCGCGCCATCGATGCGCAGGGATACACGGTCGAGGACTTCGGCCTGAATCTCAACCTGATGCTGGCCTGCAGCGCTCGCGTCGTGATCGGCGATGCCGCCGACTGCCTGGCGCGGATGGCGGCCGAGCGCGCGGGACAGCCCGAGGGCTGAACGGTCCGCGCGTCCGCATTTGCGTTGGCGTTGGCGTTCGCGTGGGTTAGGTCTGGCCGGATCGTGCGAGGCGGCCTCGCTATGTGCGTTGCGTCAGGAAGCGGCGCAGCCGGCTCAATCCTTCTTCCAGGCGTTCAGGGGTGGTGGCATGGCACCAGCGCAGCCATGCCGACGCTTCCGGGCCAAAGGCCGCGCCGGGGGCCAGGCCCAGGCCGGTCTGTTCCACCAGTTGCCGCGCGAGCAGCGCGGAGTCGGTCGCGCCCGCCATCCGGAAGAACACATACATTGCGCCGCCGGCATCGGGCGCCTCGATGCCGGGCAAGCCGCGCAGCGCGTCGGTCAGCAGCGCGCGGGTTCGCGCCAGCTGCGCGCGCAGCGCCGCCACCGTGGCCTCGCCGTGTTCCAGCGCCGCCGTCGCCGCCCGCTGCACGGGATCGAAGACGCAGGAGCTGTTGTATTCGATCAGCTTGGCCAGATCGTCCGTCAGCGACGCGGGCACGACCATCCAGCCGACGCGCCATCCGGTCATGGACCAGGCCTTGGAGAAACTGTTGACCGAGATGACGCGGTCATCGGGCGCGCAGTGCCTGAGGAAGGACGGCGCCGAGGCCTGCCCGGGGTCGTAGAGCAGGCGTTCGTAGACGTCGTCGCAGAGAATCCAGATGCCATGCTGGCGGCAATGCCGCAGGATGGGCGCGATGTCGTCGGCCGCGATGGTCCAGCCCGTGGGGTTGTTGGGCGAGTTGAGCAGCAGCAGACGGGTGCCGGGCCTGAGCGCCTGCAGCAGCCCGGGCACGTCCAGCGTCCATCGGCCGTCCGTCACCGACAGCGGGTAGCGCTGCGTGCGGGCGCCGAGGATGCGGGGAATCTCGGTCAGGTTGGGCCAGAGTGGGGTGATGGCGACGACGTGGTCGCCCGGCTCGAGCAGCAGCTGCGCGGCCAGCATGATGCCCGACACCCCTGACCCGCTGACTGCGATGCGTTCCGTGCCGATATCCACGCCGTGCAGCGCGCTCAGGTAGCGGGACAGGGCGTGGCGCAGATAGGGCCGGCCCAGGTTCTCGCCGTAGCGGGTTTCGCCCCGCGCCAGCGACAGGCTGGCGGCTTCGCGGATGACGCCCACGGTCGGGCTGTCGGATTCGCCGAACCAGAAGGGCAGCACGTCTGCGCGGTGCATCGCCGCGTTCGCCAGCTGCCGGATCGGCGATGCCGTCAGCGCCTGCACCGTGGCGCGCGGCAGGGGCTGCGGAAATGGGCTTGGGCGCGGACTTGGGCTTGGGTCCGGGGCCAGGTCCTGGACCGGGCGTGGATCGTGGGGCATGGGCAGGGCTCGTGTGGAAGGCTCAGGCGGACATGCCGCCGCGTCCGCGCGTGGCGGTATGGATGAAGGCCCGGGCGCGGTCCGTGGCGGGGTTCGTGAAAAACGTCTCGGGCGGCGCGATTTCCACGATGCGGCCCTGCTCCATGAACACGACACGATCTGCCACCTTGCGCGCGAAGGACATTTCATGGGTCACGATCAGCAGCGTGGCGCCGGTCCTGGCGATGTCCTGGATCACGTCCAGCACTTCCTGCACCATTTCCGGGTCCAGCGCCGACGTGGGCTCGTCGAACAGCAGCAGCTCGGGCTGCATGGCCAGCGCCCGCGCGATGGCGACGCGCTGCTGCTGTCCGCCCGACAGCTGGCCCGGCCGCTTGTGCTGGTGGGCCCGCAGGCCCACGCGTTCCAGCAGGGCCTCGGCCCGCGCCGTGGCCTCGGGCCAGGACAGGCCGCGCACGCGCACCGGCGCCAGCGCCACGTTCCTGAGCGCGCTCATGTGCGGGAACAGGTTGAACTGCTGGAACACCATGCCGACCTCGGCGCGCACGCGCGCCAGGTGCCGGTCGTCGCGCACCGTGATGCCGTCGACCTCGACGCTGCCGCCGTCATAGGTTTCCAACAGGTTCACGCAGCGCACCAGCGTCGACTTGCCGGACCCGGACGGGCCGATGAGGGCGACGACCTCGCCCCGGGCCACGTCCAGGTCGACGCCGTCCAGCGCCGTGAACGCGCCGTAGTGTTTTTCCAGCCGCCGCAGGCGCAGCAGCGGGGGCGGGTTCGAGGCCGCCGCTGCGTCGGCGTCCTGCGGCGTGGGGCGGGGAGGGATGTGCACTATCGGGCCCCCCGGCGGCTGGCGCGGTTTTCGATGGCGCTGACCACGCGCACCAGCGGCAGCAACAGCAGCAGGTACAGCATGGCCGCGCCGATCAGCGGCGTGGGATTGGCGTAGTAGGCCTGCGCCTGCGTGGCCTGCTTGAGCAGGTCCGGCATGGCCACCACCGAGGCCAGCGCGGTGTCCTTGATCAGGCTGATCGCGATGCCGGTCCCGGGCGGGATGGTGAAGCGGATCGCCTGCGGCAGCACGATGTCGGTCATCATCCGGGGCCAGGACAGGCCCAGCGCGCGGGCGGCCTCGACCTGGCCGGCGGGAACGGCCTCGATGCCGGCGCGGAAGGTCTCGGCGATGTAGGCGGATGCCACTAGAGACAGCGCGGCGGTCGCGGCCCAGAACGGCGGCAGCCGCAGGCCGACGAAGGGCAGCGCGTAGTAGACGATCACCAGCAGCACCAGCAGGGGAATCGCCCGCAGCACGTCGATCAGCGCGATGGCGGCCCAGCGCAGCGGCTTGACCGCATACAGGCGCAGCACGACCAGCAGCAGCCCGAGCGCGGTCGCCAGGACCAGGCTGGTGGCGCCCAGCAGCGCCGTCAGCCGGAAGCCGGCCAGCAGCGAGCCGATGGAATCGGCCAGCACGCCGGCATTGAAGAAGGTGTCGGCCAGGTTCATTGCACGGCCGGAATGGCTTCGATCTTCACCGTGCTGGAATTCGGACCGGCCTCGGCGTTGAACCATTTGCGGTACAGGCCGGGCAGCGAGCCGTCGGTCTTCATGCGGCCGATTTCCTGGTTGATCGCGTCCAGCAGCGGGCTGGCCTTGGGCAGCATCAGCGCGTTCCTGTCGCCGGTCGCCACTTCGTGGATGATGGAGAACTGCGGCTTGTCGCGGATGTACCAGGCCATGATCGGGCAGTCGTTGATGCTCGCGGCGGTGCGCTGCGAGGCCAGGTCCATCATCGGTTCGATATTGCCGTCGTAGCGCCGGATTTCCTTGTAGGCGTGTTCCTGCTGGGACCGGGCGGCCCAGATCTCGCCCACCGTGCCGGTGATGACGCCGACATCCCGCCCCTTGAGCTGTTCCACGCGCTTGACGGGGCCGTCCGACAGCGCGGCCACGCACTGGTTGGAATCGATGATGGGCTGGGTGAAGGCGACGTTCTCGAGCCGCTTGGCGGTGATGGTGATGGCGCCCAGGGCAACGTCGGCGCGGCCGGATTGCACGGCCGCGAACAGCATGTTGAACGGCATCGACGAGAATTCGACCGACTTGTTCAGGCGCTGGGCCACGGCCTGGATCACCTCGACCTCGAAACCGGTCAGCTTGCCGTTGCGGTCTTCGAATTCGAAGGGCGGATTGCCCTGGTTGACCGCAACGCGAAGGTCGGCCGCGAGGCTGGCGGTGGCGGCCAGGGAAAGGCAGGCCGCCACGGCGGGCGTGGTCCAGATGCTGTTCATACCGTCTCCTTGGGAAGCGCGCTTGTCGTTGTGGTGACAGCGACCTTAGCAAGCGGGCATGGGAGCGGTAATCCCCTCTTGGGGGGATGGCGCGCGCGGGCCGTGCAAGCGGCGCGGCGTCGCGACCGCATGAAGAATCGGACGAATGAACGGCGGCGGATCCATGGGTGGATCTATTTGCGTCACCCGCGGCATTGCCGCCCCTGCCGCGATTTGGCATGCTCGGGAATCCGCGAATCCATCCCGCGCCGGAGGCCCCGCATGTCCGCCGTGATGACTATCGATCACATGAGCCAGCTCGTCGACGCCCTGGACCGGCAGGACTTCCCGGCCTTGCTGCTGGAGCGCCTGGAAACGCTGGTGCCGTTCGACCTGTATGCCGTGTTCTTCTACGACGGGGAAGCCGCGCCCGCCTGCCTGCACAGCAATTTCCCGCCCGGCGCGCCGGAACGCTCGCTGCATCGCTACTCGGGCGGCACGTTCCGCTATCACCCGTTCTTCCAGCATCACCTGCGGGGCATCGAAAGCGGCGTCCATTTCCTGCCCGAGCTGTGCCGCTCGACCTTCCTGCGCCGGCCCGAGCGCGATTGCGACAGCATCCGGCTGAGCCGCGACGAAGAGATCGGCTATCTGACCCGGGACTTTCCCGCCACGCTCAAGGAGCTGGACCTGAGCGTGCGCCTGGCCGGCGCGCGCACCTTGCAGGTGGGCCTGTATCGTCATGGCGGCGCGCGGTTCACCCGCGACGAGGCCGCGCGGCTGGATGGCGTGTTCCCGCTGGTCCAGTCGCTGTTCAGGCGGCATCTGGCCTCATGGCTAGCGGAACGCGAATGCGCGTCGCGGGACGGCCTGCGCCTGGCCGGCATGCGCGGCTTGCGGGAAAGGCTGTCGCCGCGCGAGGCCGAGATCGTCGGCCTGATTCTCAGGGGCTATTGCTCCAAGGAGATCGCGCAAAAGCTCAAGATCGGCATCGAGACCGTCAAGACGCATCGCAAGAACGCCTATGCGAGGCTGGACGTGTCGAGCGCGCCGGAACTGGCGTCCCGCTTCCTGGATACGCTGGCGGCGGCAGCCTGTCTCAGCCCGCCTTGCGCGGCGCGGCCCGCTTGCGGGCAGCCGGCGCCGGCACGCTCAGATAGCCCATGATGGCGTCCGCCACGGCCTGTTCCAATTGCGCCGACGAAAAGCCGGCCGGCGGCTCCAGCGCGGCCGCGTGCACCAGCGATTCCATGATGCGCAGCACCACATAGGTGGCCAGATCGCGGTCCGGCTGCGCGATCTCGTCGCGGTGGAATTCCAGCAGGTGCCGCATGCGGCGGTGGATGTCCTGGTCGGCGAGGCTGTGCTCGCGCGGTTGGTCGAACAGCGGGAACTCGCGTTCCAGCACGCGGTGCAGCGCCGGTTCCAGCAGGTGCGCGCCCAGCATGGCGCCGACGATGGCGGCGACCCGGTCGCGCAGCGTGGCGGCGGGATTGGCCTCCAGCGTCTGGTCGATCAGGTCCAGCATCTGCCGGTCGTGGCGGTCGTGCAGGGCGGCGATCAGCGCGTTCTTGTTCGGGAAGTACTGGTACAGCGAACCCACGCTCACGCCCGCGGTTTCGGCGATCAGGTTGGTGTTGGTGCCTGCGTAGCCATGTTCGGCCAGCACGCGGGCGGTGGCTTGCAGGATGGCGTCGACGGTCTGTTGCGAGCGCTGCTGGCGCGGCGCTTTTCGGGGCTGCGGGATGGATGTCATGAAGGCCGGGTGATGCGTGTATCTAATGCGAGCTGTGGCTCATTAAATTTTTCTGTGCCCGCGGGGCGCGCGAGTCCCGGAATTATGCCATCGCCCAGGCGGGCATCGCGCCGTCCCGCTCCCCCCTTTCCTTTTGAAGGACTTCCTTGCATATCGGCCGTCGCGACGGCGGGCGGCGGCAAGCGCTATCCCGGTGTTTTCAGGTCCGGCAGGCCGCGCACATGCTCCTTGATCAGGCGCACGAAACGCTGCACCTGCCGGCTGGGCCGCTCGAAGCGCGAGCGCGCCAGGCTCAGCGACAGCGGGATCGATTCGCGCAGCGGCCGCGCCACCACGCCGGGCCAGCCCTGGCCGCCCACCGAGAACTGGTCGACGATGGCCACGCCGGCGCCCGCCCGCACCAGCGCGCAGGCGACCTCGGCGCGCATGATGTCGACCGCCGCGCTCCAGCTCACGCCGGAGCGCTGGAATGCCGCCGCCACCAGCTGGCCGAAGGGGATGTTGCGGCTGTAGAGCACCAGCCGGCAGGCCGCCAGCTGCGCCAGGCTCACGCGCGGCTGCGCGGCCAGCGGATGGCCTTCCGGCAGGATGCAGACCATCTCGCCCGTGGCCAGCGGTTCGACCACCAGGTTGGGGTGGTCCACCGGCAGCACCGAGATCGCCAGCTCGGCCTTGCGGCCCAGCAGCTCGTGCGCCATGTCGGCCAGCAGCGTGGTGTGGAACTTGAGCCGCACGCCGGGGTGCAGCTCCAGGTAGCGGGCGATGGCCGGCGGCAGGAAGTTCAGCGCCAGGCTGGGGCTGGCGCACAGCGTCAGCGCGCCCTCGGGCCGGGCGGCCAGGTCGCGCGCCAGCTCGTCGATGCGCAGCGCTTCCTCGAACAGCGGCCCGACTTCCTCGAACAGGCGCTGCGCCTCGGGCGTGGGCGTGAGCTTGCCCTTGTCGCGCGCGAACAGCTGCAGGCCCAGGCTTTGCTCGGCATGGGCGATCAGCCGGCTGACGGCGGGCTGCGACACGAACAGCAGCTTGGCCGCGCCGTTCATCGAGCCGGTCAGCATGACCGCGCGAAACACCTCCATCTGCCTGAGCTTGAAGCGCATGGCGCTTTCCGTCCTGTCTCGATAATCGTTTGTTATATCCCCCGGCCAACTTAGCATAGGCCGTGCAAATCCACAGCCGGTAGCATCCCCATGCGCCTTTCGTTCGGGAAAAGGCATCATCGATAAGCGGAAGGCATGGGCATGGAAATCGGATTCGTCGGACTGGGAATGATGGGCTTGCCGATGCTGGAGAACCTGGCGCGGGCCGATGCGGATGACCGGATCCTGGCCCATGACCGCGACCCGGCCCGCCTGGCGCGGCTGCACGCGCATCCCGCCTGGGGACGCACGCTGCGCGGGGCCGGGAGCCTGGACGAGCTGGCCGGCTGCGACATCGTCATCACCATGCTGCCCGACAGCGCCGTGACCAATGCCGTGATCGAGGGCGCGCCGGGCCGTCCCGGGCTGATGACGCTGCTGCGCCCCGGCGCCCTGCTGCTGGACATGGGCTCGTCCGATCCCGCGCAGACGCTGCGGCTGGCGCCGCTGCTGCGCGCGGCCGGGCTGGCGCTGGTCGACGCGCCCGTTTCCGGCGCCGTGGCCAAGGCCGCCGCCGGCACGCTGGCCATCATGGCGGGCGGCGATGCCGCCGACCTGGAGCGCGCGCGTCCGCTGCTGTCGCGCATGGGCGCCACGCTGATTCCCACCGGCGCGGTCGGTTCGGCCCATGCCATGAAGGCGCTGAACAACTATGTCTACGCCGCCGGCCTGCTGGCGGCCAGCGAGGCGCTGCTGATCGCGCGCCGCATGGACCTGGACCTGGATGTGTTCACCGACGTGCTCAATGCCTCCAGTGGCCGCAACGTCGCCACCGAAACGAAGTTGCGCCAGTTCATCGTGCCGGGCAGCTACGCCGGCGGCTTCGCGCTGGCGCTGATGGCCAAGGACCTGCGCACCGCCGACGCGCTGCAGGCGCATGCCGGCGTGCGCGCCGAGCAGCTGTCGCTGTGCGCCGGACTGTGGCAGCGCGCGCTGGCGGAGATGGAGCCGGGCGTGGACAACACGCGGATCCACCAATACCTGGAGCGGCTGAACGCGTCCGACCTGGCGGCGCATCTGGCGTAGCGGCGCTGCCCGTCGTGGCGACAAGAACACATCAACAGGAGACAGCCATGAAACCCATCATCGCCGCGCGGC
This sequence comes from Achromobacter sp. 413638, assembly GCF_043119405.1. Taxonomy (NCBI): domain Bacteria; kingdom Pseudomonadati; phylum Pseudomonadota; class Betaproteobacteria; order Burkholderiales; family Alcaligenaceae; genus Achromobacter; species Achromobacter sp. 413638. The sequence goes on along the minus strand of NZ_JBICCO010000061.1, from coordinate 18,855 downwards.
GGCTGGCGGCCGGCCTGGGCGCGGCCCTGCTCGCCCTTGCTGTCATGCACCCGGCGCGGGCCGCCTATCCCGACCGTCCCATCCGCATGGTCGTGCCCTTTCCGCCGGGCAGCATCACCGATGTGGTGGCGCGCAGCCTGGGCAAGGCCATGGCCGACGACCTGGGGCAGCCGGTGGTGGTCGAGAACAAGCCCGGCGCCAACGGCATCATCGGCACGCACGACGTGGCCCGCAGCAAGCCGGACGGCTACACCGTGGTGGTGGTCGGCGTGTCCACGGCCGCCAGCGGCGTCAGCCTGTTCAAGAACCTGCCCTACGATCCGGCCGTCGACCTGTCGCCCATCGGCGCCGTGGCCGAGACGCCCTATCTGCTGGTTGGCTCGCCGCGCCTGCCGGGCGCCAGCGTGGCCGAGCTGTACGCCTACGGCGCGCGGCATCCGGGCAAGCTGACCTATGCCTACGGCTCGGGCAGCGCGCAGGTGTTCGGCGCCAAGTGGGCGCGGATGGGCGGCATCGACGTCACGGCCGTGCCCTATCGCGGCGGCCCGCAGGCGCTGACCGACGTGATCGGCGGCACGGTAGACCTGACCTTCACCGACCTGGCCAACGGCCTGCAGCAGGCGCGCGCCGGCAAGGTCAAGACCTATGGCGTCAGCACGCCGGAACGGTTCCCGCTGGCGCCCGACATTCCCACGCTGAACGAGAGCGGCGCGCCCGGCTTCAACCTGACCGTGTGGTTCGGCCTGATGGGTCCGAAGGATCTGCCCGAGCCCGTGTCCCGGCGCCTGGCGGCCGCGCTGGAAAAGGCGCTGGGCAAGGCCGAGCTGAAGGACGCCTACGCGGCGCAGGGCCTTTCCGTCAAAACCCAGACGCCCGCGCAATTCGGCGCCTTCGTGCGCGCCGAGATCGACAAATGGGCCGCCATCGTCAAGGAAACCGGCATCGAGCCGCAATGAAGGACGCGCCGTCGCCGCATGCCATCCCCGCATTCCACCCTGTTCCCGGAGCCCATCCCATGTCCCTGATCGATATCCGCAAGCGTTGCCTCATCGTCGAAACCACGTTCCATGAGTACGGCCCGCCGCCGGCCGTGCCGCTGAAGCTGGCCGCGTCCTGCGCCGTGATCCGCAATCCCTATGCCGGCCGCTACGAGCCGGACCTGATGCCCTTCATGGCCGAGCTGCGCGGGCTGGGCACGCTGCTGGCGACCGAGCTGGTCGACACGCTGGGTAAGGACAGCATCGAGGTCTACAGCAAGGCCGCCATCGTCGGGCTGGACGGCGAGATGGAGCATGGCGCGGTCTGGCACGAGGCCGGCGGCTGGGCCATGCGCAGCGTGCTGGGCGAGCCGAAGGCGATGGTGCCGGCCGTCAAGGCGGTGGCCGTGGCTGGCTACCGCATGATGGTGCCGGTGCACTACATCCACGCGTCCTATGTGCGCAGCCACTTCAACAGCATCGAGATCGGCATCCAGGATGCGCCCAGGCCGGGCGAGATCCTGTTCGCGCTGGTCATGGGCACGGGCGGCCGCGTGCATTCACGGTTGGGCGGGCTGACCCGGGAAGCGGTGTCGGCGCACGACGGGCAGCGCTGAACGCGCATCGCCTGGGGGGGAAGGATGCCGGCGCGGCGGGTCGCGGCGCGGGCATTGGCCTTGGTCAGCGCCGGCAGCGGCCCCGGTCGGTGTCGGCTGCGGCATCGACACCGGCGGGTTTGGTGCTGGTCGGGTGTTCATATCGGCGCGGTCCGGGCCTGAAGGCCGGGCCGCGCCGGTGTGGCGCGCCGGATCAGGCCGTGGCGGCCATCTCCAGCACTTCATCGTCGACCGGCGTGGCCTGGCCGTCGCGCAGCTTCTGCAGATGATCGGCCAGCTCGGCGATGGTCAGCGCCACCAGGCCGTGCTGGGCGGCGTAGCGCTCCAGCGCGGCGCCGCGCATCATGGTGCCGTCGGCGTTCATCAGCTCGCACAGCACGCCGGCCGGACGCAGGCCCGCCAGCACGGCCAGGTCGACCGAACCTTCCGTGTGGCCGCGGCGCGTCAGCACGCCGCCGGGCTGGGCGCGCAGCGGGAACACGTGCCCGGGGCTGACGATGTCGCCGGGCTGGCCGGTGGGCGAGACGGCGGCGCGGATGGTGGTGACGCGGTCGGCCGCCGACACGCCGGTGCTCACGCCCTCGCGCGCCTCGATCGACACGGTGAAGGCGGTGGCGTGGCGGCTTTCGTTCTTCTGCACCATGGGCGGCAGGCCCAGGCGGTCCAGCGCCTCGCCGGGCAGGCACAGGCAGACGATGCCGCTGCCGTCGCGGATCAGCTGCGCCATGACGGGCACGGTGAGCTTGTCGGCGGCGACGATCAGGTCGGCCTCGTTCTCGCGGTCGAAGTCGTCCATCAGGATGACGGGACGGCCCAGGCGCAGGTGATGCAGGGCGCGCTGCAAGCGGGCCTCGAACGGCTGGGAAGCCAGGCTGGGAAGGGATTGCTGCGGATTGGTATTGGACATGTGAAACGCTCTCGCGGAAAAAGTGGGCGAAAAACGTTTCAGGGCTATGCGACAGCCGAACAGAAAACCGCTGGCCGGACGCAAGCGCCCGGGCAGCCGAGTATGTGCCGGCACATCTTCTCTCATCCGGACTATGACCGTCGGCCCTGGCATCTCACCAGGTCTGCTGACCCCGGCGTTCCTGGGGAACACCGGGCGCTCGCGGGCTCGCCACATTGCGTGGCATACCGCCGGTGGGGAATTTCACCCCGCCCTGAAGACGTACTGCATGTCGTGTTAACGACCGGCTGATTGTACGCCTGCCGGGGCGGGACGGGGCAATACGCCTGCCGCCGGTGGGGTTTCAGGCGGGGGACGGAACCGGCGCGGTCTTGTGCGTGGCGCGGCGCTTGGCGGCGGGGGACTTGGACTGGGCTGCTTCCGGCTGGGCAGTGGCTTCGGCCGGCTTGCGGGCGGGTTTCCGCGCCGGCTTGGTGGCGGCCTGGCCGTCCGCTTGCGCGGGCGCGTCCTGCTTGGCTGCGGGTTTGGCGTCCGGCTTTGCGTCCAACAGTGCGTCCTGTTTGGCGCCCGGCTTCACCGCTTGCTTCGAACCGCCCCGTTTTTTCGTGGGCGCGTCCGCGCTCTTGGCCACGGGCTGCGCCTCGGCCTGCCTGGCCTCGGCCAGCTTCTTCTGCGCCTTCTTCTTCTGCTTGTCCGACAGAGCCAGCATGGTGCCGCGACACGGCGGCGTGCCGCAGAGGCAGCGGTAGCCGTCGCGCAGCGCCTTGGTGATGCGGCCGTCCAGCACCAGGCCGTAGTCGTAGGACAGCTCTTCGCCGCGCGCGATGTCGCGCACGGCCACGATATAGACGCGCTTGCCGTGTTTGCCTTCCTGCGCCTCGCAGTTGGGTTCGCAGGAATGGTTGATCCAGCGGGCGTCGTTGCCTTCGTCGCCGCCGTCGATCACGCGGCCCGAGCTGAGGGCGAAGAAGAAGGTGTGGAACGGGTCGTCCGGATTGGTCGGATGGCGGCGGTCCGCTTCCTTGGCGCTGATGCGCTGGCCGCCGTATTCAATGATGCGCGTGCCCGCGGGGATCTTGCGCGCGGCGAAGACGCCGTTGCCGTGCAGCTTGGAGCGGCGGACGGCGTGCCAGGGCTTGATGGGGGTGTCTTCGGAGGCGGTGGTCATGGGGCTGCGGGCCTTTGGGGGCGATGAAACGAAACAGAATTATATCGGCGCGTCCATGACGGTTTGACAGGCGTATAGTGAGCGCGCCGCGTATCTGCTTTCCGGTTTTCGTTTCCGGTTCCTCTTTCCATCTCGCCTTTCCTTCCCACCCCATCATGATCGTCCGTCCGCGTCCTTCCGCGCTGGCCCTGTTCTTCATTCTGCGCGGCTCCATCATTCCGCGCATCTTCAGCCGCATTCTCGTCATCACCCTGCTGGCCGGCCTGGTCGTGTGGATGTACCACGACCGCATGTTCTCGCCGGCCCACCTGTCCGCCGTGCCCTTCTCGCTGTTCGGCCTGGCGCTGTCGGTGTTCATGGGGTTCCGCAACAACGTCTGCTACGACCGCTGGTGGGAAGCGCGCAAGCAATGGGGCGAACTCATCGTCCAGTGCCGCAGCCTGGCGCGCGAAAGCGCGGTGCTGCTGGCCGCCAGCACCGCCAACCCGGTGCAGGAGCGCATCGTGCGCCGCTGCATCGGCTTCGCCTACGCGCTGGCCGCGCGCCTGCGCGAAGAGGACGCCCTTGCCGCCGCCCGGCCCTGGGTGCAGTTGGACGAGGCCGAAACCCTGGCCGGCTGCCGCAACGTGCCGGACGCGCTGCTGCTGGCCATCAACCGCGACCTGGCCGCCTGTCTGCGGCGCGGCGAGCTGACCGACATCCTCTACCAGGCCCTGACCCAGCGCGCCGCCGCCTGCGCCGCCATCCAGGCCGCCTGCGAGCGCATCAAGTTCACGCCCTCGCCCTTCGCCTACTCGCTGCTGCTGCACCGCACCGCCTGGCTGTTCTGCCTGCTGCTGCCCTTCGGGCTGGTGGGCGCGCTGGAATACCTGACCCCGGTGGCGGTCACCATCATCGCCTACACCTTCTTCGGCCTGGACGCGCTGGGCGACGAACTGGAAGACCCCTTCGGCAAGGACGAGAACGACCTGCCCCTGTCCGCGCTGGCGCGCGTCATCGAGATCGACCTGCTGGAAGGTCTGGGTGTGCGGCCACTGCCGGAGCCGGCGGTGCCGGTGGATTATGTGCTGAGGTAGGGGGCCAGCTTGCGGTCATCCACAATGGATGCCTGGGGTTTTCCTGGCTAAATTGAGGTCATATACCCTTGGAGGCTCAGTCATGGTTTTTCCGAAACTGGATACTGCACTGAATACAGACGCCGGGCTCCCGGCTAGTCAGCGTCTTACTCGTGAACAATTCTTGCGGGAAGCCGAGGCCGCCTGGACGGCGTTCCAGCAAGACGGTCTGCATGTGACCGGCGAAGAGGTTCAAGCCTGGTTGCGCACCTGGGGCACGGACAACGAACAGCCGGCACCCGCGTGCCACAAATAATCGTTTCGGCAAGTGCATTGCGGGGTTTGAAGCGTTGCCAGGAATTCTTGACTGCAAGGGCGCCGTTCGCCGTCAAGCAAGCCAGCCAGACTATTGCTTCCCATCTTGGGCTCTTGAAGGTGTCGCCATATGTGGGACGCCCCGTTCTGGATCTGCCGGTGCTGCGTGAACTGGTGATTTCATTCGGAAATTCAGGGTATTTGGCCTTGTATTACTACGACATCACGGAAGACGCGATCTATATCCTGGCGTTTCGGCACCAGAGGGAATTGGCCTACTAATCTGCGTCCGTCATCGGGCATCAGGCGAGTTCAAATCGCGTTTGCGGCATTTGGCGCGTTCGCCGCGCCCGTCAGCGGCAGCATCGTCTCTTTCAGCCGCCGCAGCACAAAGCACGACTTGCTGTGCCGGATCCCCGGTATCCGGTACAGCTGTTCGCGCAGCAGGCGTTCGTAGTCCCGCGTGTCGCGCACGGCGATGCGGATGTAATAGTCGTAGTCGCCCGACACCAGGAAGGCCTCCAGCACCTCGGGAATCTGGGCCAGGGCGCGGCCGAATTCGTACAGGGTTTCCTCGCTGTGGCTTTCCAGCGTGACGTGCACGATCACCGTGTCCATGAAGCCCAGGCTGGCCGGGTCGATGTCCACCGTGTAGCCGCGGATCACCCCGGCGCTTTCCATGCGCTTGATCCGGTTCCAGCAGGGCGTGGACGACAGGCCCACGGCCGCGCCGATGTCGTTGAGGCTGGCGCGCGCGTTCTGTTGCAGCACCTTCAGAATGGCCAGGTCGAACTTGTCCAGGTTCATTTTCTTCAAATTCTCCATGTTGAAGATGAATTTACTCCGTATGGCCGTTATCTGTGGAAAAGAAGATAAAAATTCTTCCCATCCACGAATAAGATAGTCAGCATGAACGATCGCCTCCACTCCGCCGCCCTTGCCGTCCTGCCGGACGCCGATTCCACCGCCTCGCGCCCGGCCGCCGGCCCCGCCGCCAACGGCGCCCGGATCCTGCTGGACACGCTGATCGCGCATGGGGTGGACACGATTTTCGGCTACCCCGGCGGCGCCGTGCTGCCGCTGTACGACGCGCTCTACGCCGAGCCGCGCCTGCGCCATGTGCTGGTGCGTCACGAGCAGGCCGCCGTCCATGCCGCCGAGGGCTATGCCCGCAGCACCGGCCGCACCGGCGTGGTCTTCGTGACGTCTGGTCCGGGCATGGCCAACACCACCTCCGGCCTGCTGGACGCCATGTGCGATTCGATCCCGGTGCTGTGCATCAGCGGCCAGGTGGCCACGGCCGCGATCGGCACCGACGCCTTCCAGGAATGCGACGCCATCGGCATCTCGCGCTCGGTGACCAAGTGGAACACCCAGGTCCGCGCGGTGGACGACGTGGCCGCCGTGGTGAGCCGCGCCTTCGAACTGACGCGCCAGGGCCGGCCCGGCCCGGTGCTGCTGGATTTCCCCAAGGACGTGCAGCTGGCCGTGCCGCATGACGCCGACATCGACGTGCCGGCAGCGCCCTCGCAGCAGAAGCTGGCCGCGCTGCGCGCGCGCCGACAGGCCGGCAAGCTGGCCCCCAAGCTGCCGCAGTCGGCCGTGCGCCGCGCCGCCGCGCTGATCGCACAAGCCAAGCGTCCTATTTTCTATGGTGGTGGCGGGCTGGTGAACGCCGGCCCCGAGGCTTGCGCCGCCTTCACCGAGCTGGTGCGCCACACCGGCGCGCCCTGCACGCTGACGCTGATGGGCCTGGGCGCCTTTCCCGCGTCCAGCCCGCAGTTCGTCGGCATGCTGGGCATGCACGGCACGGTCGAGGCCAACCTCGCCATGCACAACGCCGATCTGGTGGTCTGCATCGGCGCGCGTTTCGACGACCGTATCACCGGCAAGCTCTCGGAATTCTGTCCGCACGCGCGCAAGATCCACATCGACATCGACCCCGCCTCGATCAACAAGGTCGTGCGCGTGGACGTGGCGCTGGTCGGCGACTGCCTGCCGCTGGTGCAGGCGCTGCGCGCCGAGCTGGGTGACGCGCCGCTGGACCCGGCGCGGCTCGCACCCTGGTGGGACCGCATCGCTACCTGGCGCGCCCGGGACTGCCTGGGCTACACGCCCTCGGCCGAGTCCATCCTGCCGCAGCACCTGATGGCGCGCCTGAACGCCGCGCTGGACGGCCGCGACGCCGTCGTCTCCACCGACGTGGGCCAGCACCAGATGTGGGCCGCGCAATACCTGCGCTTCGACCGGCCCAATCGCTGGCTGACCTCGGGCGGCGCCGGCACCATGGGCTACGGCGTGCCCGCCGCCATCGGCGCGCAGATCGCGCACCCGGACAAGACCGTGGTCTGCGTCAGCGGCGACGCGTCCGTGCTGATGAACATCCAGGAACTGTCCACCGCCATGCAGCACCAGACGCCGGTCAAGGTCGTGCTGTGCAACAACGGCTACATGGGCATGGTGCGGCAATGGCAGGAGCTGATCCACGGCGGCCGCTACAGCCACAGCTACAACGCCTCGCTGCCCGACTTCGTGGCGCTTGCGCGCGCCTTCGGCTGGGGCGCGGCGCGCGTGGACGATCCGGCCCAGCTGGACGCCGCGCTGGCCGAGTGCCTGGCCCACGACGGCCCCTACTTCCTGGACGTGGCGGTGGCCGCGCAGGAAAACTGCTTCCCCATGATGCCCGCCGGCCACGGCCACCAGCGCATGATGCTGGCCGAAGGCGTCTGGTACCAGGACGAGACGAGCTGAAGCGGGGGCGGGAGCGTTCTTCCGCCCGCCCCGAGGAAGGACGGCCCCCTTTTGGGGGGCAGCAAGCGCGCAGCGCGCAGTGTGGCGGCGCGTTCCCTTAGAACTGGATCGACAGTCCGCCGTCCACCACCAGCACGTGCCCGTTGACATAGGACGCGGCGCGCGAGGCTAGGAACACGGCGGCGCCGGCGATTTCCTCCGGCTCGCCCCAGCGGCCCGTCGGATTGCGCGCCGCGACGCGCGGGCCGACCGAGGGGTCGGCAATCATCGCGGCATTGGTCTCGGTGGCGAAGGTGCCCGGCGCGATGGCGTTGCTGGTGATGCCGCGCCCGCCGAACTCCGCCGCCAGCGCCCGCATCATGCCGGTCAGGCCCTGCTTGGCCGCCGGATAGACGGCGTCGCCCGCGCGCGCGAATTCGCCCACCACGGAAGTGATGGCGATCAGCCGGCCGCCGCCCTGGCGCACCATGCGCTCGGCCGCGAGCTTGGACAGCAGCAGGCCGGCCACCAGGTCGGTGTCGATCAATTCGCGGATCTCGGCGGGCGTGGTGTCGGCCAGCGTCTTGCGGTTGCGCGCGCCCACGTTGTTGACCAGGATGTCCAGCCGGCCATGCTCGGCGTCGATGCGGGCGAAAGCCTGCGCCATGGCGGCGTCGTCGGCCACGTCGAAGGCCAGCGCGTGCGCGTCCAGCCCGTCGCGCCTGAGCGCGTCGGCGGCCGCCTCGGCCGCGGCGGCATTGCGGCCGTTGATGAGCACGCGCGCGCCACAGCCGGCCAGCGCCCGCGCGATGCACAGACCCAGCCCACGGGCCGATCCGGTCACCAGCGCGACCTGGCCGCCGAGTTCGAAGTTGCGCAGATAAGGCAGGGTATTCATGTCATTCGCCTATGGCTGGGAACGGGAACCGGGAAGAAACGTCGTGCTTGTTGGATCGCAGGCTCCCCCCGACCGGGGCCGCGCGGATCCGGCTTCGCCGGTCCGCGGCGGCGCCCCCTTGAGGGGGGAGGCGCGCAGCGCCTCGGGGGTGGGCCCGCTCATTCGCGGAATTCCGGGGCCCAGTGCAGCAGCCGCCGCTCCAGCCACGTCACGCAATACACCAGCGCGATCCCCACCAGCGACAGCAGCGTGACCGCGGCGAACATGTCGGTGGCGTTGAGCGTGGCCAAAGCGGTGATCATCAGGTAGCCCATGCCGGTGGTGGAGCCGACGAACTCGGCCAGCACCACGCCGATCAGCGCGAAGCTGATGGCGTTGGGCAGCGCGGCGAAGGTCCAGGCGGCGGCGGTCGGCACGCGCACGCGCCACAGGATCTGGCGCGGCGAGCCGCCCAGCGTGCGGCAGAAGTCCACCAGCTCGCGCTCCACGCTGCGCCCGCCCTTGTAGGTGTTGAAGAACACCAGGAAGAACACCACGAACCAGGACGTGACCACCTTGGACGCCAGCCCCAGCCCGAAGAACATGGTGATGAGCGGCACGAAGGCGATGCGCGGCATGGAGTTGAGGGCCACGATGTAAGGATTGAACACATCGGCCAGGAAGCGGCTGCGGCTGAGCGTCATGCCCACCAGGAAGCCGCTGCCCACGCCCACGGCCAGCCCGATCAGCGTGGCCTGCAGCGTCAGCCACAGATGCGGCCAGACCGAGCGTGGGCCGGGCTGCAGCCATTCCCACAGGCGCACGGCCACGCGCGAGGGCTGGCTGATGAAGAAGGGATCGAACAGGGTGTTCTGCGTGAACCAGGGAATGCGCGTCAGTGTCTCCCAGGCGCCCAGGATCACGGCCAGGATCAGCACCTGCCACAGCGTGACGCGGACGCGGCGGGCGATGGCCGCGCGGCGGTCCAGACGCAGCGGGTCCTGCGGCGCGGGGGCGGATTCATGGCGGGGAGTCGTCGCGGAAGTCATGGCGTCCGGTCTCAGGCGGCGGCGCGGAACTGCTGGCCCAGCACGCTCCACAGGCTTTGCACGTGGGCGGTGAACTGCGGCGTCTCGCGCAGCGTGAACACGTCGCGTGGATGCGGGATGGCGATGCGCTCGTCCAGCAGCACGCGGCTGGGCGGTCCGGACAGCACCACGACGCGGTCCGACAGCGTGATGGCCTCGTCCAGGTCGTGCGTCACCATCACGATGGTCTGGCCCAGCGTGCGCCAGATCTCGATCAGCTCGCGGTGCAGGTGCGTCTTGGTGTGCGTGTCCAGCGCGCCGAAGGGCTCGTCCAGCAGCAGGATGCGCGGCTCCACCGCCAGGCTCATCAACAGCGCCACGCGCCGCCGCATGCCGCCAGAGAGCTGGTGCGGATAGGCGTCGGCGAAGTCCGCCAGATGGCCCAGCTCCAGCAGCTCGGCCACGCGGCTGGCGATCCGGTCGGGCGCCACGCCCTGGAACTTCAGTCCCAGGGCCACGTTCTTCCGGACGCTGAACCAGGGCAGCAGCGTGTCCTTCTGGAAGATATAGCCCAGTCTGGGCGGCACCTGGCCGTTGACCCGCTGGCCGTCCACGCGGATCTCGCCGGCGGTGGGCGGCAGGAAGCCCGCGATCATGTTCAGCAGCGTGCTCTTGCCGCAGCCCGAGGGGCCGACGATGGACACGAACTCGCCCGCGCCGATGGTCAGGCTGACCTCGCCCACCGCATGCGTGACGCCCTGGCGCGCGGGGTACGCCTTGCCGACCCGGTCCAGCTCGATCATTACAGGCCCCGGGCGCGGCGCACGAAGCTCATGTCGACGCAGCGCGAGTACGGCACGGTCTTGAGCTCGTCGTTCGAGAACTGGCGGCCGTCGCCCATGATGGCGCTCATGCGCTGGTAGGCGTCCTCGGTGATGAGGTTGTCCGACAGGAACACGGTCTGCTTGTAGACGCCCAGCGTTTTCTCGATGGCGCTCTTGGGGAAGGCGCTGAGATAGTCGTCGTAGATCGCCTCGGTGATGGCGGCGGCGTCATGGGCGCTGATGAAATCCTGCGCCTTGACCAGCGCGCCGACGAAGGCCTGCACCGTTTCGGGGCGTTTCTGGATGGTGTCGGCCAGCGTCAGCGCGGCGATGCCGGGCACGTCGCCGCCCATGAACTCGTTCCACGAGGCCTCGGTGGTGGCGTCGAAGATCGGCACGCCCCAGCCCTCCTGGCGGGCCTGCTCCATCATCGACATGGTGGCCATGCTGGCCGAGACCGAGCCGGTCTTGAGCGCGCCCAGCATGGTGGCCAGGTCGCCCAGCGGGCGGATGTCCACCTTGTCGGCCACGCCGGCCTTCTGCATCAGGTACAGCGCCATCAGCCAAGTGCTGGACTGCGGCTGGGTCGCGCCCACGCGCTTGCCGGCCAGGTCTTTCAGCGACTTGATCTTGCCGCTGTCGTAGTCCTCGCGCCGCACGATCACGTTGGCGTAGGTCAGCTTGCGGTCGAAGCCGAACACCAGCGTGGCCGGCTTGCCGGCCAGCGTCAGCGCGGGCGCGGCGGTGGCGGCGGTGGCGCCGAACACGATCTGGCCGGCGGCCAGCAGCTGATTGGTGCGCGGGCCGCTCTGGGAATTCAGGTACTCGACCTCCAGCCCGGCCTCGCCGAAATAGCCGCGCTTGAGCGCCACATAGCCGGCCGCGAAGAAGGGGTCGATGCTGCCCTGCCCGTAGACCACGCGCCCCAGCTTGGGCTGGGCCAGCGCCACGCGGCCCTCGATCAGGCTGAGGCCGGCCAGCGCGCCGGCGGCGGTCAGGATGCGGCGGCGGGCGGGGGAGCGGGGGCTTGCGGTCATGTCGTCCTCTTCGGTCGTGTGCGGTACAGCGGGGTAAACAATACCGCAATACGGCGGGGTTCCGGGCGTTTGTCATGCGCCTGTCGCAAGCGGCCCGCCAATGAAAAACGCCCGGTCTCCCGGGCGTTCCTCAATGGCTGCCGATCGTTCCGGCTCAGGCCGCGGTCTTCTTGGCCGTTTTCTTGGCGGCGGTCTTGGTCGCGGTCTTCTTCACCGCCGCCTTCTTGGCCGGGGCTTTCTTGGCGGCCGTTTTCGTGGCCGTCTTGGTGGCCGTCTTGGTCGCCGCCGTCTTGCTGGCCGTCTTGGCCGGCGCGCGGCCCGGCTTTTCAGGACGGGGCTCGAACTCGAAGCCGATCTTGCCGTCGGGCTGGCGCACCAGGAAGGCCTTGAACTTGCGGTTGGTGCGGCTGGAGACGAAACCGTCGAGCAGGCCGGTGCGGCCCTCGGTCAGCAGCTTTTCCATCTGCTCGCGCGAGATTTCCTGCTGCAGGATGACCTTGCCCGAACGGAAATCGCAGGTCCTGGCCGGACCCACGGACTTCTCGCAGACGTAGCTCATGCCGTGCTCGAACACGCGCGACGCGCACTTGGGGCAGGCGCCGACCGGCGTGTGGCCGGAGAAGTCCACGGCTTCGGCGTCGTCCTCGTCGTTCTGGCCGAAGTCGAATTCCAGCTTGAACTCGTCGCTGATGCGCAGGATGGCGGCGAAGGGCCGGCCCATCTTGCTGATGAAGCCTTGCAGCGGGCCGATCTCGCGCTTGGCCAGCAGTTCCTCGACTTCCGGCAGTTCGAAGGTGCGCCCGCCAGGGTGCTTGCCGATCGAGAAATCGCAGCTGGTGCAGGCAAAGCGCCGGTAGTTTTCCTTGACCACGGCGCCGCACTTCGGGCAGGGCGTGCGCAGCGTGGCGTAGTCGCCCGGCACGGTGTCGCGCTCGTATTCCTTGGCGCGCTTGACGATGACCTGCGTCATCTGCGCGATCTCGCGCATGAAGGCCTCGCGGCCCAGGCCGCCCTGCTCGATCTGCTTGAGCTTGTGCTCCCATTCGCCGGTGAGTTCGGGCGAGGTCAGTTCGGTGACGTCCAGGCCGGACAGCAGCGTCATCAGCTGGCGCGCCTTGGCGGTGGGCACCAGGTCGCGGCCTTCGCGGCGCAGGTAGCTTTCGTTGAGCAGGCCTTCGATGATGGCCGCGCGCGTGGCCGGCGTGCCCAGGCCGCGCTCGGACATGGCTTCGCGCAGCTCTTCGTCGTCGACCAGCTTGCCCGCGCCTTCCATGGCCGACAGCAGCGTGGCTTCGTTGTAGCGCGCGGGCGGCTTGGTGGTCAGGCCCACGGCTTCGACGTCCTCGGTGCGCACGGTCTCGCCGTCGGCCACCGGCACCAGGTTGGCGTCCTCGCCCTGGGCTTCCTTGCCGTAGACGGCCAGCCAGCCGGGGGCGACCAGCACCTTGCCGTCGGTGCGGAAGCGATGGCCCTGCACCTCGGTCATGCGGGTGGTGACGCGGTATTCGGCGGCGGGGAAGAACACCGCCAGGAAGCGCTTGAGCACCAGGTCGTACAGCTTGCCCTCGGCCTCGCTCAGGTCATGCGGGATCTGCAGCGTGGGGATGATGGCGAAGTGGTCCGACACCTTCTTGTTGTCGAAGATGCGGCGGTTGGGCTTGACCCAGCCCTCGCCGACCACGGTGCCGGCATGGCGCGCCAGGCCGCCGACGGCGTTCGAGCCGCCCTGCGCCAGCGCGCGCATGGTTTCCTTGACCGTGTTCAGGTAGTCCTCGGGCAGGTAGCGCGAGTCGGTACGCGGGTAGGTCAGCGCCTTGTGGCGTTCGTACAGGGTCTGGGCCAGCGCCAGCGTGGTCTTGGCCGAGAAGCCGAAGCGGCCGTTGGCCTCGCGCTGCAGCGAGGTCAGGTCGTACAGGGCCGGCGACATCTGGGTCGAGGGCTTGGATTCCTCGGTCACGCTGCCGGGCTGTTCGCGGCAGGCCGCCACCACGCTCTGGGCGGCGGCCTGCGACCACAGGCGCGATTCGCGCTTTTCCGGGTCGCGCTCGTCCTTCTTGAAGTCCGGGTCGATCCAGCGGCCTTCGTACAGGCCGGCGGCGGCCACGAACTGGGCGCGCACCTCCCAGTAGTCGCGCGGCACGAAGGCGCGGATGCGTTCCTCGCGCTCGGCCACGATGGCCAGCGTGGGCGTCTGCACCCGGCCGACCGGGGTCTTGAAGAAGCCGCCGTCCTTGCTGTTGAAGGCGGTCATGGCGCGCGTGCCGTTGATGCCGACCAACCAGTCGGCCTCGGCGCGCGAGCGCGCGGCCGCTTCCAGCGGCTTGAGCTGGACGTCGTCGCGCAGGTTGGCGAAGGCGTCGCGGATCGCGGCCTGGGTCATGGACTGCAGCCACAGGCGCTGGATCGGCTTCTTCACGCCGGCATACTGAATGATGTAGCGGAAGATCAGTTCGCCCTCGCGCCCGGCGTCACAGGCGTTGATGATGGCGTCCACGTCCTTGCGCTTGGCCAGGCGGACCAGCAGTTTCAGGCGTTCGGCTGATTTCTTGTCCGTGGGGCCCAGCTCGAATTCAGGCGGAATGACGGGCAGGTGCGTGAAGCTCCACTTCCCTTTGACAGGATCGTTGGGCGCGACCAGGCTCAGCAAATGGCCGATGCTGGAAGCCAGTACGTAACGTTCGCTTTCAAAATAGTCGCCCTCGCGCGCGAAGCCTCCCAAGGCGCGTGATATATCAAGGGCCACCGAGGGCTTCTCGGCAATAATCAGCGTTTTATTCATGTGTATCCAGTGGCGGCGGACCCGCCTTAGTAGCGCGGATAATAAGATCGGAGATTCTCGACATGCAAGTCGGCACTGAAAGGCAAGCGGGATCCGAACTGCACGCTTGGCGTCAATTCCTGGCGCGAAGCACCCTCTGGCTGGGCGTTTTGCTGCTGGGCAGCGCGGCCATTTGCTGGGTCGCGGCCAATTGGCAGGACATGAGCAAGGTCCAGCGATTCGCCGGCGCCCAGACCCTGTTGGCCGTCTGCGCGCTGGCCGCCGCCTGGGCCGGATTGCGCCTGCGGACCGCCGCCGGCGCGCGCGGCGCCATCCCCGGCGCCCTGCTGGCCCTGGCCGGCATCCTGCTGGGCGCCCTGCTCGCGTTGCTGGGCCAAACATACCAGACCGGCGCCGATACCTGGGAACTGTTCGCCTGGTGGGCCGTGCTGCTGCTGCCCTGGGCGCTGGCCGCGGCCAGTCAGGTGGTCTGGCTGCTGTGGGCCCTGGTCGTCAACGTGGCCATGGCCCTGTGGCTGGGCGAGCGGGTCTTCAGCTGGTGGGGCATCCTGGGCGCGACGCACCTGCCCGCCCTGATCATGGCCGGGCTGAACCTGGCGATGCTGGCGGGCTGGGAACTGGCCGCGCGCCGCTGGCGCGCCAGCACCCTGGTCGGTCCGCGCCTGCTGGCCGCGCTGGCCATCGGCGCGCTGGTGATGTCGACGATGTACACCGACCTCTTCATCGGCCGCAGCTACGGCAGCACGACTGGCAGCATCGCCTGGCTGGCGGTCACGCTGGGCCTGGGTTTCTATTATCAGAAGGTGCGCCGCGACCTGGTCATCCTGGCCATGCTGGCCGCCGGCGTGATCTGCGTCTCCCTGCGGGTCGTGGGGGAATGGCTGCTGCGGCTGGAGCCCGGCGCCTGGGCGGCGCTGCCCCTGGCCGCGCTGCTCATGGCCGAGGCGGTCTGGGCCGCGCGCTGGCTGCGTGGGCTGGCCGCCGAGGGCAAGACGGCCGCGCCGGCGGCCGATGCCGAGCCCGCCAGCGCCTCGGCCGGCAATCCCGTGGACCCGGCCCCCGCCGGCGAGCCGGTGGCCCAGGTCACTCCGCCCGCGACGCCCGCCGCCGATGCGCCCTGGTACGTGCAATGCCTGCTGGGCCTGAGCGCCTGGCTGGCGACGCTGCTGCTGCTGCTGTTCATCGGCTTGTCCCAGATCGTCAACACGCAGGAAGGCGCGCTGGTCGCCGGGCTGGTGCTGTGCGCGGCCGGCGTGGCCGTGTTGCGCAGCGAGGCCGGTCCGTTCTGGCGGCAGTGCGGCACGGCGATGGCCTTCGCCGGCGAGCTGCTGGTCATTTTCGGAATATCAGACTCCACGTCATTCACCAACGCCTGCCTGTTCGTGCTGGCCCTGGCCGTGGCGGTGTACGTGCTGGGTACCGATCTCATCCTGCGCTTCCTCAGCGGCCTGCTGATCGCGGGCGCCGCCGCCGGGCTGATCTGGCGCGGCCTGTCGCCAGCGCTGGTGGACGAGAACCTGTTCGACGCCCTGTGGCGCTTCGATTCCGCGCGCGCCGCCTTCCTGTGGCTGCCCATCGCCGTGACCGGCGCCTGGGGCGCGGCGGTGGCCTTCAGTCTGAGCCGTCGCGATGCCAGCCCGCGCGCCCGCGCGCTGGCGCCGCTGGCCTGGGCCTTCCTGCTGTCGGTGCAGTGCATGGTGTGGCTGGCCGGCGGCATTTCCGCCCAGCAGCTGCCGGCCATGTGGGCGGTCAACCCGCGTTCGGCCGTGCTGGTGGTTGCCGGCGCCTTGCTGCCGGCCGCCGCGGCGCTGTCCGTGCTGTGGCCGCGCCGCCGCGTGCTGACGGCCGGCCTGCTGTGGGGCGTGCCGCTGGCCCTGCTGATCCTGGCGCTGTTCTGGCTGCCCAGCCCCGGCGTGGGCTTCGCGCTGGCCTGGCTGCTGCTGGGCTTCGGCCTGGGCCTGCGCAGCCTGACCGTGTTCGGCGTCGGCAGCCTGCTGGTCTACCTGGGCGTCTATTACTACCAGCTGGAAGTGCCGCTGCTGCAAAAGGCCGTCTGGCTGGGCGGTGGCGCCCTGCTGCTGTTCTTCCTGCGCGTCATGGTGTGGCTGGTGCCGCGCCTGATGCGCACTCGCGAGGACGGCCCGCGCGCCATCCTGCCGCCGGTTTCGGCGGCGCTGCGCTGGCGCACGGTGGGCGTGCTGGGCGGGCTGGCACTGGTGCTGGCCGTGGCCAATGGCAGCATCTGGCAGCGCGAGCAGCTGCTGGGCAGCGGCCGCGTCGTGATCCTGGAGCTGGCGCCGGTGGACCCGCGCTCGCTGATGCAGGGCGACTACATGGCGCTGACCTTCGCCGCCGGCCGCGAGGTCACGCGCTTGCGCAAGGACGGCTCGCGCGATCCGGCCCTGACCCAGGACGAGGTACTCAACTATGAGCCGGACGGCTACCTGGTGCTGGCGCAGGACGAGCGCGGCGTGGGCAAGGTCCTGCGCATCCAGCCCGGCACCCAGCCGCGCGCCGATGGCGAGGTGCCGCTGCGCTACCGCGTGCGCGACAACGGCGTGCGCATCGTCACCAATGCGTATTTCTTCCCCGAGGGCCAGGCCAAGCGCTATGAAGTCGCGCGGTTCGGCGAATTGCGCGTGGGCGAGAACGGCGAAGCGTTGCTGGTGCGGATGCTGGGGGCGGATTTGCAGCCGCTGTAGCGGCGGCGGAGACAAGATTGCCGCGACGGTCTTGAGGACGTTGCGGCAATCCGCGCCGCCATGGCGCGCGCGTTATTGGTAAGTTATTGATCCGGCAGTGGAATCGGTCGTGTTGGCGCGACGCCAGCCGCAAGTCGAAACCCGCAAGCTCAGCCGCCCGGAGGCGGAAAGCGGCGCGCCCATTGCGCCGTGGCCCGCGCCAGGAAACCCGCCGGGTCGGCCGCGCCGTCGAGGGTCTCGAAGCCCAGCGCGCGCCAGGCGTCCTGTAGCGCGGCCAGCGGAGCGTTCGTGTTGATGGCCGGCGCGCCGTTCTGCTTGGACAGTTTCAGGCCGCTGTCGGCGTCCAGGATCAGCGGCACGTGCATGTAGCGCGGCAGCGGCAGGTCCAGCAGCCGTCCCAGCAGACGCTGGCGCGCCGTGGAACTGAGCAGGTCGGCGCCGCGCACCACGTCCGTGACGCCCTGGGCGGCGTCGTCCACCACCACCGCCAATTGATAGGCCCACAGCCCGTCGGCGCGGCGCAGGGCGATGTCGCCCACCGCCCGCGCCACGTCCTGCTCCTGCGGCCCCAGCCAGCGGTCCTCGAAGCGTTCCACGCCGTCCGGCATGCGCAGGCGCCAGGCGCGCGCCTCGCGGCCCGGCGGCAGGCCGTGGCGGCAGGTTCCCGGATAGGGCCGCTCGCCGTCGGCGCCGGGCGCGGTCTGGCCGCGCAGCGCCGAGTCGGCGATCTCGCGCCGGGTGCAGCCGCAGCCGTAGATCAGCCCGCGCGCGGCCAGCGCGTCAAAGGCCGCCTGGTAGGCATCGCCGCGCCGCGACTGCCACATGATCTCGCCGTCCCAGTCCAGGCCCAGCGCCCGCAGCTGCGCCATGATGCATTCGGCGGCGCCCGGCACGGTGCGTGGCGTGTCCACGTCCTCGATTCGCAGCAGCCAGCGTCCGGCGCTGGCGCGCGCGTCCAGCCAGCTGGCCAGCGCGGCCACGAGCGAGCCCGCGTGCAGCGGGCCGCTGGGGCTGGGGGCGAAGCGGCCGACGTAGGTCACGGACAGATCAGCTCAGGGCAAAAGGCAAGGCGCCGCGCATGCGCGCGGCGCCGGAAAGGGAATGGGAAGAACGGCGGGCGGGCGGCAAGGCGCGGCCGCGATCAGTGCAGGCGCCGCACGCCCTCGTCGTCCAGCAGCTCTTCCAGGACCAGATTGTCGATCTCGGCTTCCTGGCTCCAGAGCACCATGAGGGCGATGATCTTGATCTTGTCCAGCGGCACCGGGGTTTCGGGCGACGCCAGGCCACGGTCGATGACGATTTCGCGCAGCGGCGCGGGTAGCACGCCGGCCGATTCCAGGAAGGCAATGAAGCCGATGGATTCGGAGCCGAGCTGCTGGTATTCGTTGTCGGTGTAGATCCGGGTGCCGGTGTTGGGCACCTGGGCGAGATCGACGCAGCGTTCGGTGGTCTCGGCCAGGCCGTACAGCCAGCCGAGGGCGTCGTCGATGTCTTCATGCTCGAAGCCGGCCGCGGCGAGCCGCTTTGCCAGGACGTCGGCCGCGGGACAGGCTTGCGGCGTGTAGTAGTTCTCGAACAGATAAACCAGGATATCGAACATGTTGCGCACTCTAGTGCTTGTTTGCACAGTCGGCCCGGATATCGGCAGACCAGCAAACATGAATTTTACTGTACGCCGAAATATTTCCTCGGGCAACCGAGAGGACGGACGGTTGTTGTATGGCCGTCATCGTGCGGGAACTGTCACATATCTGCGGGCATTTTGCTTTCAGAATGAATGATTCGGCAGGTCGGACAAGGGGCAGGTTGGGAGGTATTCCTGACCCTCCCCTTTTTTCG